>NZ_LDUJ01000020.1:0-84724 GCF_001043675.1 Lysinibacillus sp. LK3 | reverse complement strand
GTCACTCTCTGTATGGAGAGTGTGGATTGAAATTCCTTTCTCATTTTGTTTAGTTTTTGATTCGACGTCACTCTCTGTATGGAGAGTGTGGATTGAAATAGGAATGTCATGCCTACTGACTATTGGTGTCTTTGTCACTCTCTGTATGGAGAGTGTGGATTGAAATCTTTACGCTACACTTATATAAATCCATCTCAATGTCACTCTCTGTATGGAGAGTGTGGATTGAAATATTAAAACTAGACTGTCTTTGCCAATCATTTTCGTCACTCTCTGTATGGAGAGTGTGGATTGAAATTACAATATCAGTAAATAACTTATCATCGTTACCGTCACTCTCTGTATGGAGAGTGTGGATTGAAATACTTGACGACCATAAAGGTGAGGTATTAGAAATTGTCACTCTCTGTATGGAGAGTGTGGATTGAAATTTATATAAAATAGGGGGTGTGCTAATGCATACAGGTCACTCTCTGTATGGAGAGTGTGGATTGAAATTACAATACCTAATAACCCTTCAGCACCCACACCCGTCACTCTCTGTATGGAGAGTGTGGATTGAAATCCCAAACACCACACCTATCATCCTATTCTCCTTGTCACTCTCTGTATGGAGAGTGTGGATTGAAATGCAATACGTACAGGCGGTGCGACTGCTGCCACGTTTGTCACTCTCTGTATGGAGAGTGTGGATTGAAATCGTTGGATCTGTTTCCCCTGGTGGATCTGTTTCCGTCACTCTCTGTATGGAGAGTGTGGATTGAAATCCTCCGACTAATACAGTATCTATAATGAAGCCATGTCACTCTCTGTATGGAGAGTGTGGATTGAAATAGGAACAACGGTTACTTTACCTGCTTTGGTTGTTGTCACTCTCTGTATGGAGAGTGTGGATTGAAATAATACCATTCACAATCTTTTTTGTCGTAGTTGTGTCACTCTCTGTATGGAGAGTGTGGATTGAAATGCACCATCCTTACTTGAATATTGTTTATATAATGTCACTCTCTGTATGGAGAGTGTGGATTGAAATATTCATACCAACATTAATTAAATTCTCTCGATATTCGTCACTCTCTGTATGGAGAGTGTGGATTGAAATTTTCTCAACTGCTTTCAAATACTTTTCATAATCGTCACTCTCTGTATGGAGAGTGTGGATTGAAATAATGATTTTATGAACGACAAAAATACTTTTATAGTCACTCTCTGTATGGAGAGTGTGGATTGAAATTAGCCCAATATACCAATTCGATAACTTCCCTCAAGTCACTCTCTGTATGGAGAGGGTGGATTGAAATCAATTAGCTTTATCTTCAGGAGTTACATGATGTACGTCACTCTCTGTATGGAGAGTGTGGATTGAAATTTTTCGGCTCATGGGGCACGGCCTCTGGTAAAGTCACTCTCTGTATGGAGAGTGTGGATTGAAATTTAATTATATCTGTTGTTACATCAACTGTTGTTTCGTCACTCTCTGTATGGAGAGTGTGGATTGAAATTCTTTTGAATTAGCGAATTGCATCTGTATCCATTGTCACTCTCTGTATGGAGAGTGTGGATTGAAATTTGAACGAAGATATGCCTTCGGATTTATTAACGGTCACTCTCTGTATGGAGAGTGTGGATTGAAATTTTGTTGTACCTAACCGAGCTCCACTTTTATCAGTCACTCTCTGTATGGAGAGTGTGGATTGAAATGTATAGCTGCCCTCTACTCATAATATATAGTTTTGTCACTCTCTGAATGGTGGATTGAAATAAATCATTTGTCAGGTGAGCAAAGCTGTTGTTATTGTCACTGAGAGTGTGAATTGAATATGGTATCAAGAGGCGGAAGATTTAGATAATCACCGCCTCTTTTTGAATGGGAGAAAAACGATAAATTCTTTTGTGTAGGTCCTTAGACATATGGTCAAAGGTTTGGTATAATTGTTTAAATATTACAATTATGTATATAAGGAAGAAGGGAATAGATGTCTTCTGTAGATTTTATTGCGCATATTCGAGCGAGCGATGGAGCAGAGCAACGGTTAGTGGATCATTTAAAAGAGGTTCAAGCTTTGGCAGAGGATATTGGACAGAAAATCGGCCTTCCCCATGTCACTGGCCTTGCAGGAATGTTACATGATATGGGGAAATTTAGCCACGCATTTCAGGAATATATTCGTGAAGCGGCTGCTAATCCTGAAAATCCACCAAAACGGGGAAGTGTGGACCATTCTACGGCAGGGGGCAAATTTTTACTGGAACATTTTCATCAAGGGGATCCCATTACATTTATTTTAACAGAGTCTGTGGCCAATGCCATTTTCACACATCATGGGCAATTATTAGATATGGTAGACGTAGAGGGGCAATCGCCTTTTGTGAAGAGATGGACAGCTGATAAAGATATTTCATTTTTGCAAGTGAAGCAACGATTTTTACAGTACATGTATGACTTGGATTATATGCAGAGGTATGTTCAAAAAGCGATCACTGAGTTACGAATTTATTTTGAAAATAGATTGAAAAATGTGAAAACTGCGAGCGAGGCGACTAGTATTATGCAAAAATTAACTAGTTATCTCACGATGTATGTATTTAGTGCATTGATTGATGCGGATCGGCGGAATTCGTGTGATTTTGAAAAAAGTGGGGAAAAATTACATTATTATTCACAAGATCTTTGGTCAACATTCGAACAGCGTCTAAATAATGAACTTGCTAAAAAACAACGCAGCGCTTTACCCAATGCGATTACTCGTCTCCGTGAACAAATGTCAAGAACTTGTTTAGAGAAAGCAACCCTTTCAACAGGTATTTATACACTCTCGATGCCAACAGGTGGTGGAAAAACATTAGCAAGTCTTCGCTTTGCATTAAGACACGCACAGCTTCACCAAAAAAAACGTATTATCTTTATTGTGCCATTTACAACAATTATCGAACAAAATGCACAAGAGATACGGGATGTATTACAAGCAGAAGATTTTGTCTTAGAACATCATAGTAATGTCATTGAAGAATCCGAACCTCGTGAAGATTTGTCTTTTGAAGAATATCAAACTGCAAGAAAATTAAATGCTGCTAAAAATGATTGGGATATTCCTATTATTTTTACAACAATGGTGCAATTTTTAGAAACCTTTTATAGTGGAAGATCTCGCAGCATTAGAAGATTACATAACTTAGCGAACAGTATATTAATATTTGATGAGATACAAGCTGTGCCAATTCATTGTGTGTCCTTATTTAATGAGGCCTTAAATTTTCTGAAAAACACCTGTCAAACTACATCTATACTTTGTACAGCCACCCAGCCAGCGCTCCAATATGTACGCCATAACATAAAGATAGATGGAGAGTTAATGGAGAATCTGCCATCAATTGTAGAAGCTTTTCAACGTACGACTCTTAAGCCCTTGTTGAAAGATAAAGGGTGGAGTACAGAAGCGTTGTATGGCTTTATTCAGGAAAGGCTCAAAACAGCTAATAATATACTAGTGATTTTAAATACAAAAAGGGCAGTAAAAGATTTATTTGAGGAGTTCCATAATGGTGATATTGAGATTGTACATTTGAGCACAGGTATGTGTCCTGCACATCGAAAGCAAAAATTAAAGGAGATGCGAGAAAAACTACGAAAACAGGAAAAATTCGTATGTATAAGTACCCAATTGATTGAAGCTGGGGTCGATATTAGTTTTGATTGTGTGATACGTTCATTGTCTGGGTTGGATTCCATTGCGCAGGCTGCAGGACGCTGTAATCGTCATGGAGAAGTGGCGTTACGAGATGTCTATGTGATTAATCATGCAGAAGAGTCATTAAGCAAACTACCGACTATTAAAAAGGGTGGGGAGTGTGCCAACTACATCATGAAAGATTTACAACATGATCCTACATTATTTGGGGGATATCTATTGTCGACTGCGTCCATGACAAATTATTTTAAAAACTTCTATCAATTGTTTGAATCTAAGTTAAATTATCCAATCCCAGTATTGCAAACCACCATTTACGATCTTTTATTTCGTGTAGATACAGACTGGAATAAAGATTATTTGAAGGGTCAAGGTAGACAAAATCCATTAGCAATACTGGCAAGCTTTAGAACCGCTTTTTCACATTTCGAGGTGATTGATGCAAAGACACAAGGGATACTTGTACCGTATGGGGAGGGGGAAGAACTTATAACCCAGCTTACGAGTCGTGAGCCCATTACAGATTATTCATTATTTTTGAAGAAAGCCCAGCAGTACAGTGTGAATGTTTTTAAGCATGAGTTTGAAGCTCTAAAACAAAATAATCAGTTGATTGTTGTACATTTTGGTTCATTAACGATTTATGCAGCAAAGGATGCCGCTTATGATGAACAGTATGGCATTAGTACACAGGGAGAAGCACAGCTAACGGATTTTATTGTGTAGAAAGTGAAAAGCAGCTATTGTTTTTCAAGTAGTGAGCTGCATTCAAACATAAATCATATAATATATTTTTCAATCCAAGCTCCAGATTGAAGAGGTGATTTACCTAATATTTTACAATGATTTTAAGGAGGTGATAACATGACAAAAATACGTAATCAAATAGAGTTTGAGGTGTATGGTGCTTACGCATTGTTTACAGATCCACTCATGAAGCTTGGTGGTGAGAAAATGACGACACAAATTCCTAGCTACCAAGCGCTAAAGGGAATCGTCGAATCTATTTATTGGAAGCCATCCATTATCTGGTATATTGATGAAATCCGTGTCATGAATGCGATAGGTATGGAATCAAAGGGTGTACGCCCTATTGATATGGCAGGAGGTAATACACTGGCGAATTACAGCTATTTGCGTGATGTTCGTTACCAAGTGAGGGCGCATTTTGAGTTCAATACTAATCGTTCAGATTTACAACAGGATTTCAACGAAAATAAACATCACAATATAGCCAAGCGTTGTGTTGAAAAAGGGGGGCGCCGTGATGTTTTTTTAGGGGCAAGGGAATGTCAGGCATATGTCGAGCCATGTGATTATGGAACTGGGGAAGGGTATTATGATGACTATGATGAAGTACATTTTGGTACGATGGTGCATGGTTTAAATTATCCTGATGAAACAGGACGTAATTTGCTAGAAACAAGACTTTGGCAACCTCGAATGATAAAGGGCTATATTACTTTCATTCGCCCAGAAGAATGTTCACTTGTTCGTCCAATCAAAGAAATGCAAGCAAAATCATTTAAATTAGGTGAATCAATGACAGCGGTGGATGATGAATACGCGGAACTGGAGGTGAATAAATGAGTTATTTACGTGCTTTGTATAAAACATATGAGGAACATGAAGCACAAGCAGGAGAAGTTTTTACAAAAGAAACAAAAGACAAGAAAGAAATTGAATACACGTTACTACCCATTTCCCATACAACGCAAACCGCACATATTGAAATGGTAATTACCTTAGATGGTACATTATACGATGCTCAGGTCATTGAAAAAATTAATACAATCCTACCGTTTACGGAGAGTTCTGGTAGTCGTTCGGGGAAAAACTATGTATCGCATATGTTGCAAGATAAGTTGATGTATGTTGCAGGTGATTATGTCACTTACACTCAAGAAGAGGATAAGCGTGATGCCTATTTATTCTATTTAGAGCAGCTTGGTGAATGGTGTACCTCCCCTTATAGTCATCCGCATGTACAAGCCATTTATGAATATGTAAAAAAGGGGACACTTATTCAAGATCTTGTGGAACGCTCAATACTACATATCACAGAATCTGGGTTATTGCGTTCAAAATGGGATACGAAGCAAGATGGAGATAAACCACCGATATTTCAAATGTTAGCAGGGGCTCAAGAAAGTGCCTTTGTTCGTTTCAATATACATGTGCCTGAGAAAGTCATAGTTCCAGTTTGGAGAAATAAGGAAATCCACGATGCATACAGCCATTTCTATCAAACGAAATTACAAGATAACGACCTATGCTATGTAACAGGTGAATACAAGCCTTTTACTGTTCGCCATCCTAACAAATTGCGAAATTCAGGCGATAAAGCTAAGTTAATTTCCGCAAATGATAGCACAGGTTTTACTTATCGTGGACGATTTAAGGATAGCTTTGAAGCGGCTAATATTAGCTATGAAGTCTCGCAAAAAGCACATAATGCCTTAAAATGGTTGATTGAACGACAAGGTAAGCAAGTGGACGGTCGTATCTTCCTTGTTTGGGGATCAAAAAATCCAGATATGCCAGAGGTCTCGAATGATTTATCGAGTGACGTTTTTCAAGGCCTAAATTTTTTGTTAGAGCAACGTGATACAATGCTTATCCAAAGTGAAGATTCTAAAAAAATACTGGCAGATCAACATAGTCAAATCATTAGTGGTATAAAAAAGAACCTGAATATCCACGAATATGAGGATGAAAAAGTATATATTTTAACGCTAGATGCAGCAACGCCTGGACGTTTAGCAGTCCTATATTATCGAGATTTAGATATCAAAGACTATTTTACTAGGCTATTAAAATGGCATGAGAATTGTAGTTGGCAACATACAAGGAAAAAGAATAATGAGTGGGTACGATACTTCGGAGCACCTTCTTTTTATACGATTGCACATGCTGCATATGGACCAAGACCAAGTGATAAGGTTGTTAAAGGAGTTATGGAGCGGATGTTGCCATGTGTGCTCGATGGGCGAAAAATTCCGATGGATATTGTGCGGAGTGCCGTAGTACGAGCTTCAAATCCGCAGTTTTATGATCAATCATGGGAATGGGAGCAAGCACTTGGTGTCGCCTGTTCTGTTGTGAAAAAACATTACTATGACAAAGATAAGGAGGTTTACACAGTGGCACTTGATACGACAAATTCGAATCGTGATTATTTATTTGGTCGCTTACTTGCAGTTGCAGATGTATTAGAGCGTAATGCATTAGGTAAGGAAGAAAATCGACCAACAAATGCCTTACGATATATGAACGCATTCTCTCGACATCCTGCAAGAACGTGGGCTACAATTCAGCGTAACCTACAACCCTATCAAATGAAACTAAGAGAAAAGGGCATTTTTTATACAAAGCTTATTGATGAAATTGGTGCTCAAATGGAGATTCAAGACTTCACTGATACACCACTTACTGGTAAATATTTACTTGGTTACTATAGTCAACGACAGGCATTATATTCGAAGAAAGAGAAGAATGAGGAGGAATAATTCATGACAACATTAGATCATAAAATTGATTTTGCAGTAGTGTTTTCAGTACAAAATGCTAATCCTAACGGAGATCCCCTTAACGGGAATCGACCACGACAAAATTATGATGGCTACGGTGAAGTATCAGATGTCTGTATTAAGCGGAAATTGCGCAATCGGCTCCAAGATATGGGAGAGGCTATATTTGTCCAATCTGACGATCGTAATAACGATGGTTTTAAAAGTTTAAATGATCGTGTAGATGCCATTCCAGAGTTGAAAAAAATTAAGGCAGACAAAAAAGGAAATGCAGATGTGTATGCTACGATTGCAAGTCAAACATGGTTTGACGTAAGGGCATTTGGACAAGTTTTTGCTTTTAAAGGTGATTCGCTCTCTGTTGGCGTACGTGGACCTGTCTCCATCCATCCAGCAATAAGTCTTGCACCAATTGATATTACAAGTATACAGATTACAAAAAGTGTTAACTCCGTAACCGGCGATAAAAAGGGTTCTGATACAATGGGGATGAAGCACAGAGTTGATTTTGGAATTTATAAATTCTTTGGTAGCATCAATACACAATTAGCTGAAAAAACTGGTTTTACAAATGAAGACGCCGAAAAACTAAAAGAAGCATTGATTTCTTTATTTGAAAATGATGCATCTTCTGCAAGACCAGAGGGTTCATTGGAAGTACATAAGGTGATTTGGTGGGAGCATAACTCCATGCTTGGCCAATATTCTTCTGCTAAAGTACATCGCTCATTGCATGTAGAAGGGCACTCATTAAATGATTTAACAATTGCGATAGAACCGTTGGAAGGGTTAGCAGTTTATGAGCTGGATGGAAAATAATGATGTTGACTATTTAATGCTATCTGGTATTCAGCATTTTCAATTTTGTCAAAGACAATGGGCGTTAATTCATATTGAACAACAGTGGGCAGAAAATGTTTTAACTATTGAGGGGCAACATGTCCATGAGAAAGCAGATCAGCCTTTTTTACGTGAGAAGCGTGGAAATAAATTAATTGTGCGAGCGATGCCTATTCGCTCGCATTCTTTAAAAGCAAATGGCATATGTGATGTGGTGGAATTTCACGAACATCAAGATGGAGTCCCTATCCAAGGTGAGGAAGGGTTCTATTTGCCTATCCCCATTGAATATAAACGTGGTAAACCAAAAAAAGGACAGGAAGATATTGTTCAACTTGTAGCACAAGTTATTTGTTTAGAAGAAATGTTAGTTTGTGAGATTCCATATGCCTATTTATTTTATAATGAAATAAAACGTCGTGTAAAAGTCGAAATTACGAATGAGATGAAAGAAGAAGTTATCACGAAGTTTCAAGACATGCACCGCTATTTCGAAAGAAAATATACACCAAAAGTTAAAACGGGTAAACATTGTATGAATTGTTCTCTTCAGAATCTATGTCTACCAGAGCTAATGACATCAACGACAGTGCGTCGTTATATGGAGAGGTATTTATAATGAGAAAATTATTAAATACGTTATTTATTACGACTCCTGATATTTATTTATCTTTAAAAGGAGAAAATGTAGTCATCACACATGAAGAACAGCAGCTAGGAAGATTTCCTTTACACAATTTTGAAGCCATCTGTACATTTGGATACGCGGGTGCAAGTCCAAAACTAATGCATGCGTGTGCAGAAAGGAATATTAATTTAACTTTTTTATCGGGGTCTGGAAAATTTTTAGCTCGAATCGTTGGAGAAAGCAAAGGGAATGTTATCCTACGTAAAACACAATATCGGTTGTCAGAAAGTGAAATGGAAAGTGCTAAAATTGCCCGTAATTTTATTTTTGCTAAAATATCTAACCAAAAATGGATATTAGAGCGTATGGCGCGTGATTATTCACTTCGATTAGATGTTCCTGTTTTTAAACAGGTTTCTACAGATTTAACTGCTACGATGAAGGACGTGTTGCGGACAGAAGATTTAGAGAGATTACGTGGACTGGAAGGACAAGCCGCGACAGCTTACTTTAAGCTTTTTGATCAAATGATATTACAACAAAAAGAGACATTTGTCTTTAAAAATCGGAACCGACGTCCTCCAACAGACCATGTTAATGCATTATTATCACTAGCCTATACATTACTTGCTTCAGATGTAGCTGCAGCTTTAGAAACGGTAGGCCTAGATGCATATGTAGGGTATTTACATCGTGATCGTCCAGGTCGTGCTTCTCTTGCCCTTGATGTGATGGAGGAATTACGGGGTGTTATGGCAGATCGCTTTGTACTCAAACTTATCAATAAGAAAATTATACAGCCGATTGATTTTGTGCAAAAAGAAAATGGTGCTGTCTTGTTAACCGATGAAGGTCGCAAAAAATTCATTAAAGCTTGGCAAGAACGAAAGCAAGAAAGTTTAACACATCCCTACCTAAATGAAAAAGTAAATTGGGGTCTTGTACCACATGCTCAAGCAATCTTACTTGCTCGATATCTACGAGGTGATTTAGAAGAATATCCACCCTTTTTATGGAAGTGAGGTTTTGATATGCTAGTTTTAGTCACATACGATGTCGTCACGAAAACGGCTGCTGGTCAAAAGCGACTACGAAAAGTAGCAAAAATCTGTGAAAATTATGGACTACGTGTCCAAAATTCCGTTTTTGAATGTGTTGTCGATGCTACGCAATTTAAACAACTTCAACTTGCTCTTCAAGATAGTATTGATGAAAAAGAGGATAGCTTGAGGTTTTATCAGCTAGGCAACAACTATAATTCCAAAGTCATCCACGTCGGTGCTAAAGAAACATTCAATGTAGAAGATACGATAATTTTATAAACAATATTCAGTGCGGATGCAAAGCACACATAAAATCTCTACAAGATTCGCACCGATTATTGCCAAGATTTCATTGGGGAAATTTAGTTAATTGGGTAAAAAGTAAAGATAAAAATAAATTAATTGGTAAAATTATATTGAAAATGATCTCTATTAGTATAATTTTGCAGTCACTCTCTGCATAGAGAGTGAGGATTGAAATTATAATGTGACTTGTAATTACACTTCTAACAAAGTCACTCTCTGCATAGAGAGTGAGGATTGAAATTGAAATAACTTCTGTTTCTACTGTATTAGGTATGTCACTCTCTGCATAGAGAGTGAGGATTGAAATCAGAAAAGTAAACAGACAGAATGACCTATTGTAGTCACTCTCTGCATAGAGAGTGAGGATTGAAATTGCTTTTAGAGAAGGTACAATACCAGTTGGTTGTTGTCACTCTCTGCATAGAGAGTGAGGATTGAAATTTTTCCGTGTCATAGAGATCACGCAACGCTTAAGTCACTCTCTGCATAGAGAGTGAGGATTGAAATTATGTCAGGTCATAAAGTTGGTAAGAAGAAAACTGTCACTCTCTGCATAGAGAGTGAGGATTGAAATTGAATACGACACACTTGTACTTGATGGTGTGAATTGTCACTATCTGCATAGAGAGTGTGGATTGAAATGCTCAAGCGTTTAGAGTAAACATTTCACGATCGGTCACTATCTGCATAGAGAGTGTGGATTGAAATATTGAACACCCCTCCTTTACTCGGAAACCACAACGTCACTCTCTGCATAGAGAGTATGGATTGAAATGTTGCCCTTTCAACGCCAAGAGTTGGAAAATTACGTCACTCTCTGCATAGAGAGTGTGGATTGAAATTTTTGTAAGCATAAAAACGTTGGGTGGTACAGAGTCACTCTCTGCATAAAGAGTGTGGATTGAAATATTACGCTGCATAGCTTTAATCAGTTGCTCTCTCGTCACTCTCTGCATAGAGAGTGTGGATTGAAATTTTATTCAGATGTCGATGTCAATTACAAAGTTGATGTCACTCTCTGCATAGAGAGTGTGAATTGAAATTCCATCAACAACCATTTTCCTCTCTCATTAATAAGGTAAGTCCTTCTCTGCATAGAGATTATGCTTAAAAAAGGCAGTTCATTAAAATCTAAAACCCCGATACCAACCAAAAAAACGAACAGCACACCCTTAACCGCTGTTCATTTTTATTGCCTAAAACCATCCCACTTTCATTAAACCGTCAAACATTCCAAATAAACACCTGCATATTCCAGCAATTTTACACAAAATTGAATAAGCACAAGCATGTTCGGTATATAAATAGGGTACGAACATTTTTTGGTTAGGAGTGTGTAAATGGCTGTACTTGTAGTGAAGAGGAGCATAATGCATCGTTATCAAAGTATCGGGCAGGCGATTGAAGAGGCGGCGCCTGGGGATATGATTGAAATTCGGGATGGGATTTATGAGGAAAGCTTGGATATTGCCAAGCGGCTGACGTTGTATGGGGTTGGCAATGTGACCATCAAGGGTGGTGTATTTATTCGCTATCAAACTCCTGTCGCGATGCGTAATTTACGGTTCCGGCAAGGGCAGGGGCTATATGTGAAAGGTGATTTACAGCTAGAGAATTGTGTCATTGAGGAGCAATTGATTCGAACGCAGATGATGGTGAGCTATGGTAGTTTGCTGATGAAAAATTGTGCAGTGCTTGCTACGCCACTGAATCATTTTGGTTTGCGTGTGGCGAATGGCTCCAGTGTTATTCTAGTCGACACGACATTTGAGCATCATAGGAAGGCACAGATTATCGCTCAAAACTGTGAGCTGACCTTGACGAATTGTATGCTGTTGGAAGGGAAGAAGCATGGTATTTTTGCGATTCGCCATGTCAAGATGACAATGGAGGACTGTGAAATTCATGGGCATGACAAGGCACAAGTAATTGCTGCGTCGAGTGAGATGACGATGACCAATTGTTTAGTGCACCAAGGGCAAGGGGTAGGCATTCAATTGTTTGATAGCACGACTTTCAGGATGGATGGCTGTGAAATAAAAGAGCATCTTGATACGAATATGGTGGTTCATCGCAGTGAACTAATGGTTTCTGATTCTATTTTTTCAGATGGTCAAAGTCATGGGGTGTATCTTGGAGAAAAAACCGAAGCCAAGTTCTATGATTGTCAAGTTTCTCGGCATGTCAAGGCACAGGTGTTGATAGAAAATAGCAAGGTGGAATTGCATACATGTCATGTTCGTAATGGCATGGCTGTCGGGCTTACCATTGTGGATGAGGCAAATGTTTCGATGAACCAATGTAAAATTCAAAACCATCAGCAATTTCATATTATTGTTGATGCTAGTGGATTAAAGCTACAGCAATCGATTATTCAATTTGGGCAATCAGGTGGTGTTTATGGTAATGAACATGCCAAAATCATGATGCATCATACAACGATTCGAGAGCTGCAAAGCCACCATATCTATATCAACAATGCCCGATTATTTACACAATATTGCACGTTTGAACAAATGGAAGGAAACGGAATTACTTGCATTGATGCAATTTTTGAGATAGCTAATAGCTATTTTAAAGATGGTCAAGAAAGCTCTTATGCCATGATTTGGTCAGATCAATCAATGGGGCGTATTGAAAATTGTAGGGTGGATAAGGCGGCTAGACCATTCTTAGCGCTGTCCAATAAATCATTATTGGAAATGCGTCATACTGATATAGCCGCAGTAAAGGCTCCAGCGGTGGTACAGGAAAACAGCCAATTATTTGTACAAGGACATGTGCAGACAGCGACATGGCAGAAGGATACAGCATCAAAGGTTTCTCAAATTGAGGACATGAAATTAGAAATAGTGAAATATGATATTAAAAAAATAATATAAAAGCCGATTATACAAATAAGACAAGTAGTTTCAATTTTGAAATTACTTTTTTTATGGATTCGTGTATTGATATTTCATATATGTGAAAAATGGGTAAAGAAATACGTTTGGGCTGTTAATTAATTTTAATTTGTGCAAAAAAAATCTATAATTCGACAAAATGCAAGAATATTTTTATAATGGTATAGATGTCTTGTTGCAATTACTGCAATATTTTGAAATATTCCACAGGAAAACTTATACAATCTTTGTATAAGTTATAACCTACATAATAAAAGTTTTTACTTAATGTAAAATAAATATTAAATAAATGTGGATAATAGATTGATTATTTTCTATGTTTAAACCTATAATTAGTAAAAATGGTTCATGCAATAAGATAAATTTTCGTCAATTATGAAATGGGAGTAATGATTTTACAATAATAAATAGAGAGAGTATTGGGGTGATATGAGTATGTTTGGGCTGACAAAAGAGGAAATTATGTTAATGCTAGAGGAGATGGAATTAGCAGAGAAGCACAAGAATGTGATTGCTGATATCTTACATCTAAATAATATGCGAATCGAACAACAACTCGCATTAATGATCCATTTAATCATAGATGAGCGCGAACGAAATATTTCCAACAATACATATCTAAACTAAAAAAATGTCGAAAAATCACAGGTGCTATGTTTGCAACGCCTGTGATTTTTTTGTCAGCCATTTTTATAATTTTTTCGTGAAGCAAATGATGCGATTAGCTTCTGTAAAACCGAGCTGAAGATGAACCCTTAGGCTTTCGTCATTGTCCCATTCACAGTCACTGGCAAACTCTAGACAGCCCCTATGCTTTGCCCATTGCTCACATTTCTCCACAAGCAGTCTTGCATAGCCCTGCTGGCGATATTCCTCTCTCACAAAAAGGCCTTCTAAATAGCCGACTGGACTCGAGTCAGTCCCTTCTACATAGTCTGTTCTTAACTGGCATTGGGCAAATCCAACTGCTTCGTCATCGTCATAGGCAAGGAAAATAGCTGCGTTTTCTTCCTTTAGCAGCAGTGTCATCTCTTCGGTAAATTCCTCTAGTGTATGATTGGGCCAAAGCAGTAAGGCTAATGAGGCCGCAGCATGAGCGTCCTTCTGGTTTGCTTGTTGAATCATAAAATCTTCCTCCTTTGTAAAAAATGAAACAAATTGTTTTGAAGTACGTACAAACTAGTAAGCGTTTTTATTTTAAAGCTCTAATTCTATTTTAACAATCTTACTTGAGGGGGGGAATCCAATCATGTCACTCTTACAAACGTTAATTGAACAAGCGAAAAAGCCAAATGGATGGATTGGCTCAACGATGCTACAAATTATGAATTTTGCCCATCGTGGTATGAATGCATGGTTCATCAGGCAAGGAGCTATCAATGACGGTGATCGTGTGTTAGACATAGGTTGTGGTGGTGGGAAAACGCTCCAAATTTTATCCAAATTGAATCCAAATGGTATAATATATGGGATAGATTTTTCCACACAGGCAGTGAAGGAATCAATCAAATTGAATAAAGCAAATGTTGCCAGGGGTAGCGTCATTGTGAAAGAGGCAAGCGTTTCAAGCATTCCATACGATGATCAGTTTTTTGATGCGATTACAGCCTTTCAAACGCACTATTTTTGGCCATCCTTGGAGCAGGATGTAGAGGAAGTATGGCGGGTTCTGAAAAACGGTGGGAAATTTATTATTATAGCAGAGCTCTACAAAATGAACTATCATATGAAAGCCTATCAAACACCTGAGGCAACGAAGCAATTATTAGAACGTATCGGTTTTCAAACCGTGTATGTCACCGAAAAATCAAGTAAAGGATGGCTTTGCATTACAGCTATTAAGTAAAGGATACATAAAATGGAGGGTATAAAAATGAAAAGATGTGATTGGGTCAAGCTAGATGAGCCTTTGTATGTGGAATACCATGACAAGGAGTGGGGTGTACCGGTCTATGATGACCAGCATTTATTCGAGATGCTTTGCTTGGAGGGGGCACAGGCTGGCTTGAGCTGGTGGACGATTCTCCAAAAGCGTGAAGGCTATCGTGAGGCATTTGATCAATTCGATGTGGAAAAAATTATCCATTATACAGCAGACAAGCTAGAGGAATTGCAGCAAGACACACGGATTGTACGCAATAAATTAAAAATAGCTAGCGTGGTGACAAATGCTAAAGCATATCTCCAAATACAGGAAAAGCATGGCTCATTCTCAGATTATATTTGGGGCTTTGTAGATCACAAACCAGTTATGAATGAGTGGGCATCCATCAAAGAGGTGCCTGTGACGACAGAAATTAGTGATCGTATGAGCAAGCAATTGAAGAAAGATGGCTTTAAATTTATCGGTAGTACAATTTGTTATTCTTTTATGCAGGCAGTGGGCATGGTAAACGACCATACAACAGATTGCTGCTGTCGACAAAAGGAGCTAGCGGATGGCAATTGAACAAATTCGGGCTCAACTAGCCACGCAGGCCACGATTTTTCAAACGGGTGGTATTCGACCTACACATGATTTATTGGAAAGCTGGATTGGCTATGTGGGCTGGTCCTTACCAGAAGAGCAGCCACCATCTGGCTATCAGCCGCTCGCTACGTTTTTTCTAAAAGGTCTACCCTATGTACCGAAAGCATTACAGCCTTTTCAATTAGTCACAGTCTTTGTCGATGAACGTCTATTAGATCATCTGATGGAGGATGATCTTGGTTCTTATTTTGATATTAGAACGTACACCACTTTGGAAGGCTTAGTAAAGCGCGAATGGCAGCATGAACAAATTCGCGCGTTTCCACTCCTACCGCAACATATTACAAATGACTATCCAACATGGGATGGGGGCGGTATTTCTGCTCAATTGGAGGAAGAGATTTTGACGTTGGAGCATGAAGAGCAGCTCGACTATTTTGAGGATATTGTTGAAGACCTCTATCCACTCCATAAAATTGGTGGCTATCCAAGCTTTTGTCAAAGTGGCGTTGATTTCGGTGACGATGCGCCATTTGTCCTCCAAATTGCCTCCGATGCAAAAGCGCGTTTGAATATTGTGGATCATGGTAATTTTTATTTTTTCTACAATCCAACAATCCAGACTTGGCACGTCTATTGTGATTTCTACTAAAGGGAAGGCGGCTTGTCTCTTTCATGAATTGTCATCATGATGAACCGGTAAATCAGATATAAGCCAAGGTACGCCCCTGTAATTAGAAAGACAGGGTTTAAGAACACAGCATGGATCGTTGTCATAAAGACTACATCCTCAAGAATAATGTTCGTTATAGCTGTAGCGGCAATCGTGCTAAACAGAATCGCAGCAAGGACACCTAGTATGTTGAAAAGAAGGCGAAAGCTAGCCCATTTGTGCTGAAGATATGCCATAAGGCTGGGGATGCCAATCGTGGCAGTCAGCATGAAAATTGTCATAACATCACATCCTTTCTTTCAGATTGCCCTTGTTCGTTCCTGCATAAACATAGAAAACGATAGGAGGGAAACCGATTGCGATGGCAAGAAGGAGAGTTAAAAAGCACTAGGAAGGTGAAAAAAGTGGAGCATAAAACGGTGGTCAAAAATGGCATTGGCTTTGGTTCGGTTTTAGCGATTACGATCTCCTGGAGTGTGCATCACTCCATCATTTGGGCAATCATCCATGGCTGTTTTAGCTGGCTGTATGTTATTTACTACGCCATCATGCGCTAAGCTTGTAGGTCAGCCTATCAACTAAGATGTTGTTTGAATAAAAATAACATTGGGTACATAAAAACAAAGCGTTCATAATTTTTAATGAGCAAGCATAAATAACAAAGTGCTCTTTTTCCAAAGTACCAATTGTATGAACGTAGAAGAAAGGTTGATAGAATGACACATCAAGTAACGGCTTTAAGTAATGTTAATGGTAATGCTACAGGCGTGGAAGGTATATTACAAAATGTAGCATTTATTTTATCGACGTTTACGATTCCTTGTCCGCTCCGCGAATATGTGACAAGGTCTGATATTCGTAAACCCTTCCAGCGTATGAAGAAAATAAACACAAAACGCCTCATAGAATGTATCCAACGTTTTGAGCCACGAGCTGTCGTAGTAGATGTTGATTATCTTGGCGATGTAAATAGAGGGAAATTAGAGCCCATTGTCAAAGTCATTGTCAATGAATAGCTGAAAAATATGAATTCTGCCAGGTATGGTTTCACGAACCTGGCAGAAGATTAAATGTGCCCTTATAGTGGTAGGATTATGGTATATGAATTGGTGTCAAGTAGGATAATGGAACAGTTACGCGTTTCTAATGGCAATAATTTGCTGGCAATCAATGATAAGTGGTGTTGCTGCTGCAGCATCTACCTCTAAGAATGTAGCACAGCAAGTTTTAGGATCTAAGCTGATGAATAAAATTCCTGCAAAGCTACCGCCACCTGCTAAAATAACATCAACCAAAGTGCCAGGAGATAAGCATCTTAATAGATGACAAATACAGCCTTTACACTTGTGATCTTTGGAATAATCCTTCTCGTAGTAGTACTCTTCCTCCTCTTTTTTGCAAGAGCAAGAATCCTCCTTATGTTCCCATTTACAATGGTCATCCTTTTCATGACACTTACATCGCTGATGCTTCTGTTCCCATTTGCAATGCTCATGCTTGTGTTTGCATTTGCATCCTTCTTGTTTGTGTTCACATTTTTTTTCTAAATGACAATAGCATTTTACATATTGTTCACAGCACTTTTCTTTTTTATGATTCCAATTCATATATTGACTATATCTACTATCCTGCATCTTTTAATCTCCCTTTTTGTTAGTTTTTTAGTAATGGTAGCGCTAACCTTTACATTTCTAATCTATGAAGCCACAAACAAAACTTCTTGGTAATTTGCCCTTTGTACAAAAAGAAAATTATTTTTTAATAATTAAAGAGAGAAATAGCCATACATAGCTGTGAGAATAATAACAATTTCAGGGAAAAAGATTGCTAGACTTCCGCCTGTAAATTTCATGGAGAAATGGAGCGAATGTATGAAAAGTGTCCTGCAAATCTTCTTTTTATTCATGTGCTTACTGGTTGTGATGTCATTGTGGATGGTACAAAGGGAGCCTTTAGCTATAGCTCCGAGCACCGAAAGAGCAACTTCCTATGCTGAGGAGCTTGGCGAAAAATTACAAGCTACGAATTTTACAAAACAAGTGTTACTGGCGATACGGTCGGCAGGTTACTCGCCTGATAGTACAGTTGGTTATCTAATAGACTCTCCAGCGCATCAAGTCATCACTATTCAATTACACGATGGGGAAGAAATTGATGTAAGTACAGAAAGTGAAATTCAATCGATTATCGATGAGCTAGCTGAAAAGAATAATATGCATCTATTTATGGTTGATGTTCAATTACTAGAGCGTGAATAGTAGAGGGGAGGCACTGTGATCTGTGCCTTTTTACATATAAAGGGAATTGTAATATAATGATAAAGAGGTGAGAGAAATGAAAATATTAATATTAGGCGCGAGTGGACGTGTCGGCAGCCATTTGGTAGAACTAGCAATAAAGGATCAGCATGAGGTCACCCTATTAGTCCGAAATCCCGATAAATTACCGCACCATCATCAACAGCTGTGTGTAATGAAAGGGGATGTTTTAAACAAGCAGGATATCGAGCAGGCAATGCATCATGTGGATGTGGTGGTGAGTGCATTAAATACAGATGGAGGCACTACATTATCGGCTAGCTTACCATTGATTCTTGAAGCGATGACAAAGCAACAGGTGACAAGAATCATTACGATTGGAACAGCAGGGATTCTACAAAGTCGTGTAACGCCGACTCTTCTTCGTTACCAATCAACGGAATCGAAACGAAAATCGACCTTTGCTGCACAGGAGCACCAACGTGTATTCGAACAGCTACAGCAATCTGCAATGGATTGGACAATTGTTTGTCCTACCTATTTACCTGATGGGGCCTGGACAGGAAACTACCGCGTTGAACGTAACTTCTTGCCAGAGGGAGGTAGCGAAATTTCAGTAGCGGATACAGCAGATTTTGCCTACCAACAAATCTTCAGTGAGGAATTTTTGAAAACACGCGTCGGACTTGCCTACTAGAAAAGGGGAAATATAGTGAAATATATTCATGCCATCTTCGGGATGGTAATCATTGTGGTTGGATGTGCCTTTCTCAGTACAACCATAGAGGAGGCGCCTGTTAGAAATGTGATGCTGAAAGTCTATGGAGCTATTATTGTGTCCATCGGCTCTTTCTACCTCAAAAAAATTGCGAAATTTGGTAAGCAATAAGCACTTTTACATAAGGATAGTCTAAATGGACTTATCCCTTTAACCTTTCTTTATCCTAAATCGTCTAAATGATAGCTATTTTAGTGAAAAAATATACTGTTATTTTCCTTTTTATAGAAGGTTTGCTATACTTTATGTCGAATATATCTATTGAAGAGGTGATTGTATGGACAAGGAGATATCAAATAACTATCAATATCCTAAACACCTAACAAGCCTTGATGGAATCGAAACGACAGAATTATATGTCATCAAGATAACAAAGGAACAAGTGGATAGGTTGATTGAGGATATCGATCAAACATTAAAGACGTCGACATGACGTCTTTTTTCATGCCAAAAAAGGCCACCTTCCAAGAAAAGTGACCTCAAAACAGGAGAGCTGTGGAAAGGCTAGATTTGCTTTACCCTACTATTTGTATGTAAAAGTAATCTTGTTAGCTAGCCATTTGCCTGAAAGATAGATGAAATTTACTCGATTTTCTAGCAACTCAGTTCACTATCCATATATGTACTACCTCAGTTCTTCTGACATGAAAAGGAGTAATTCAAAGCCAAATAATCGCGGATGATAGTAGGCTGTCCGCCATTTTCAAGACATAGCTTACTGGCAATTTTAATTTCCTTCTGATTATAGTGAGATTGTGCCCCAATCAAAAATATGCCTGACAGTATCAATAATGTACCGATGCCCAACACATATTTTATAACCCTTTTCACTCATCTAACCTCCATTTCGATACGTTTACCCTATTGTCTAACATATGTTGAAGCATGAAAGCATTATGTTTAATTGACAATTTGTATACATTTGTATACAATCAGTTTAAATTAATGTATACAAATGTATACAAAAGGAGTGTTTTAGAAATGAGAGGATCTGGATTTAGAGAGCATATGAGAGAGGGACATCACCGTGGTGGACGCCACAGAGGCATGGAAGGCGCGCCACAGCGAGGAGCAAAAACGTTCCGACGCGGCAAAGCGATTTCATTTTTAGAGATGCTGCATGTGAAGCGAGCTACCATTAAACAGCAATTAGAACAGCCAGAATTTCAATCCATTCAGCAAATTTTAGTCGGTGAATTAAAAGCCATCGATCTAGTTATCCAAGAATTTTGCCAGTTGTTTGATATTCAAGAAAATGAAACCAACGACAGTCTACAAGAGGAAGATAACGCACATGAAACAAATGAATAACTATATAGATGAGGTATTTTATCAGGACGATGCCCTATTAGAGGATGTCCTGTCCTCTATTGCCGAAAATGGTATGCCTGCTATTTCTGTCTCTCGATCATCAGGAAAGCTGTTGACGATGCTTGTATCGATTACTAGGTCAAAGGCTATTTTAGAAATTGGTGCTCTTGGCGGCTATAGTGGTATTTGTCTGGCGAGAGGAATGGAAGGGAAAGGCAAACTGACATCCCTAGAGTTAGAGGATAAATATGCACAGCTAGCCGCTAAAAATCTTGCCAAGGCAGGCTTTGCCGAGCAGGTAACGTATATGACAGGTCCTGCATTGGATAGCCTTGAAAAGCTTGTGGCAACGGGACAGTGTTTTGATTTTTTCTTCATTGATGCTGATAAGGATAACTATGAAAATTATTTAGCCTATTGCATACAGCTAGCAAGCCCTGGTGCATTCATTGTGACAGATAATGTCCTAGCAGGAGGCAGTGTAGCAGACCCTATGGCGACACCCAAGCGCTATACAGCCATCATGAAAAAGTTCAATGTCACAGTGGCTAATCATCCGCAGCTGGATTCGATTCTTTTACCCATTGGGGATGGTATGACGGTTTCAAAAGTTATAAAATAATGCATATCAGAAATTAACTATTAATGGTAAAATATTGTTAGCAAACGATAAGGGAGAGATGCTTTTGAAGCAAGCACTAGTGGTCATTGATGCACAGCAAGAATTAATCGAGGGAAATCAGGATGAACAAGCCGTCTATCGCAAGGATGAATTGCTTAAAACAATCAATGCCGTTATTCAAAAAGCTATTGAGGCAGAGGCATATATTATCTTTGTACGTGATCAGGATGTAGCGGGTGGAGAAGGGGAAGGCTTTCAAGTACATCAAGCGATCCAAGTACCTACTACCGCTGTTTATTTTGATAAACTGGCTACAAACGCTTTTTATAGGACGGGATTACTCGATTACTTACAGGCCAATGAGGTAGAGCATTTGGTGATGATGGGCTGCAAAACCGAGCATTGCGTGGATACAGCAGTTAGAGCAGCAACTATACAGGGCTTTGATGTCACTTTAGTGGGAGATGGCCATTCAACAAATGGTTCCGACTACTTATCACCAGAAGATACGGTTGCACACCATAACGACATCCTACATGGCCATTATAATGTGGATCATTTCTCACTTGTACGAAACGCCGACGAAGCATTATTTGAACCCACACATAATAGTTATCGCTAATTGTAAAATGACCAAGAATCAAGGTTCTTGGTCATTTTTACATGGTGCTTGATAATCTTTTTTAAGTACAATCCCCATACAGATAGCCATGAGCCCACAAAAAGCTTGGAATAGGAGAAGGGCTACTACCACATTGACCCAACCGATGATTAAAAGTAATCGCTTACTATTCACCATTTATTGTTCTCCTTCATCATTTCTATGTAAATAAAGTACCGTACAGAACACGCCTAGTAGTAGGATTGAAAAAATAATAGACATTATCGCTTGATAGACAATGGCAGTTATAGCCAAAAACAGTAAAATAATCAGTATGATGAGACGTAGTAGGAATTTTGTTTTTTTACGAATGGCGAAAAAATCCTGTAGAATAATGAGTAAAAAGCTCACCCCAAATAGGAGAGCATATTCAAAAATGATTAGAGGATGCGCATTCGGTACATCCCCATCATGAAAGTATTTTAAAATAATTATAGGAATGAGTATGTATTTTAAATACTTGTACCACTGAAAAGACGATCCATGTTGCTGCCTCCAGCTCAATAGACTATTTTTACAAATATTGTAACGGAAATTATGATCCGACACAATGATCTTTTATTTTCATAGGGCCACTGTGCGAGCAGTGACCCTAAGTATCAAGTCAGGAGGTGTAAGGCTAAAATTAGCTTTACACTATTATATGTATGTGAAAGTAGCTTCAAAAGCTAGTTATCTGCCTGCTCGATAGATTATTTTTTGGAAGGCGACTAAATGGGGCACCAATTGTCGGATGAAGGGCTACTATTCCTGCTAAAGTAAAGATAAGGAAGGTGATAGAAGTGGATTCTTTAACAAGGTTGAATAAGGCGATTACGTATATCGAGGCCAATCTAACAGAGGAAATTGATGTGCAAGAAGCTGCGAGATTAGCTTATTGCTCGGAATACCATTTTAAACGTATGTTTTCCTTTCTAGCAGGCATCTCGCTATCAGAGTATATTCGTCGTAGGCGTCTGACGCTTGCCGCACTGGAACTATCAGATTCATCTATGAGAATTCTCGATATCGCGATTCGTTATGGCTATCGCTCTGCAGATGCATTTACAAGAGCCTTTCAGCAAATGCATGGCATCACACCATCGGAGGCGAGGCAAAATGGTCAGCACCTAAAAGCGTTTCCACGAATGACCTTCCAACTTACCATACAAGGAGGTTGTGAAATGAATTACCGACTCGAACAAAAAGAAGCGTTTCACATCGTGGGTCTTATGAAAAGAGTACCTATCGTCTTTCAAGGAGAAAATCAAGCGATAACTGAAATGGCACGTGCATTAACAATGGAGGATATTGGGCAACTAAAAAAGCTGTCGAATCTAGAACCAACAGGAATCATCCAAGCCTCCACAAACTTTTCTGAGGGCAGAATGGAGGAAAAGGGCGAGCTTGATCATTATATCGGCGTAGCCACAACCGAAACGTCTCACCATTTTTCACAGTTGGATGTACCCGCTTGTACGTGGGCTGTCTTTGAAGCGGTTGGACCATTCCCACAAACACTGCAGGAAACATGGGGGCGCATTTATGCGGAGTGGTTCCCATCATCTGGCTATGAACAGGTTGCTGGTCCAGAAATCGTGCGCCATACAAGCACGGATTTTTCCTCACCAACCTTTACAAGTGAAATCTGGATACCACTTCAGAAAAAGAAGCCTCTTGCATAATGCGAGAGGCTTTTACTGTATTTTCGTTCCATTGGGCAGCTGCTGATCGGGCGTTAACAGGATTACATCTCCCTCCACAGGTACACCACCAATGACTAATACCTCTGACTTAAAACCCGCAACGCGACGTGGCGGGAAATTAACAATGGCCACTACTTGCTTCCCAATAATGACTTCGGGTGTATAACGCTTCGTAATTTGTGCGGAAGACTGTTTAATGCCCAATTCTTCACCAAAATCAATTTTCATTTTAATCGCAGGAACCCGAGCCTTTGGCAGTTCCTCAGCCTCTAATACCGTGCCGATTCGTATATCAAGTGCTATAAAATCTTCTATTGTCGCCATCACTGTACTCCTTAAGCTTTTATGACAATGTTAGCATTTAATAGAAAAAAATACAAAAAAAGAAGAGCACATTGCGTGCCCTTCTCTCGTTAACGACGATGCTCTACCAGGTCAATTGCACCTAACACAATGTGTGCTAAGCCAAAGCCAAAAATCGTATTGGCCACCATTTTGTTAGAGCCATGTTTTTGCTTCATTGCATAGCCTGCCGCCGTAACAGCTGACCCGAGTATAGTGGGGATTAAACCTTCACGAATTCCATTCATAAATTGATCCCTCCGTCGTATGATTCGGCGTGAGTTTCACACCATACTTACTATGAACGTTTGGCGCGGATACTATACTAGACATCTACCGTATCAATCATGAAAGCAGTGATCTCCGTTTGATCTGCATTTGTATAGGCCTTGCAAAAAAGAACCACAGCACTTTCTTCATCATCAAACCATAAATAGCGAATTTCTGTTGTAAAACAACTTTGGTCGTTCATTTCATACACATCAATAGCTAAGGAAGTTTCATCCAGCGGCCATGTTAAGGTACCTTGCAAGGCGAAAACCTCCTGCAGAAATATAGCAGTATCCTCTGTTAATATCTTCTCCTGTTGAAGTTTCTCATATCTATTATGTACTAAATCATCTAAGGTCATTTTCGTTAATGCTCTTATTTTGTCTTTCATTTGCATAGCCTCCCTCCTTATAGTTATTTTACTGGAAAAGGAAAAATTTTGTATAGGTAAATAGGGATTTATTGAAACGAAAAAGAGCGGTTAGCCGTATAATAAACGAAGGGGGGCTGAAAATGAAGTATATAGGCATTGGCACCATCTTGTCCATTCTAGGTGTTATATGCTCCATTCTCATATGGGGTACAGAGAAAGCCCATTTGCTTTCAGGGCTACTCGGTGGAATTTTCATCGTTTCTGCCATGTTATTGTCAGGAGCCATCGCAAGCGGAGATAGAATGCGCGCCAATTTCGCAACAGAAACCAATGAAGACAGAAACGAACGCAATCTTCTCATGAATAATGCGTTACTATTAGCAATACCAAACATTATCGTAGCAATCTTTGTGTATTATCTATGAAGCTAATTGCAGCCATCAATTAAGAATAAGCTTGGTATTCAGCACATTTAGCATTCTATCCACCGATTTGAATGAGCAATTCAATCTAAGCGATTCTATCGATCAAAATGAGCATTGTATCCGTCAAATTAGACAGTATATCCCTCACATTTAGAATTCTATCCACCGAATTGCATGAGCAATCCAATCTAAGCATTTCTATCCATCAAAATAAGCACTGTATCCGCCAGATTAGACATTATATCCCTCACATTTAGCATTCTATCCACCGAATTGCATGAGCAATCCATTCTAAGCATTTCTATCCATCAAAATGAGCATGGTATCCGTCAGATTAGCCATTGTATCCGTCACATTTAGCATTCTATCCACCGATTTGCATGAGCAATCCAATCTAAGGATTTCTATCCATCAAAATAAGCATTGTATCCGCCAAATTAGACAGTATATCCGTCACATTTAGCATTCTATCCACCGAATCGCATGAGCAATCCAATCTAAGCATTTCTATCCATCAAAATAAGCATTGTATCCGCCAGATTAGACATTGTATCCGTCACATTTAGAATTCAATCCACCGATTTGAAATGAGCAATCCATTCTAAGCGATTCTATCCATCAAAATGAGCATGGTATCCGTCAGATTAGACATTGTATCCGTCACATTTAGAATTCTATCCACCAATCATTACATATAAAAATCATAAAAAGTGTCACATCTACCCTAGGTGTGGCTTTTTTTGTTGCATTTAATAGAGAGGAGTACATTTGCAATAGAGAGGTGGTACTATGCAATTAACAGATGGTACACAGATATTTGACACGGACATCATTGATGAGGCTGCTAAAAAGAGGGAGCGTGATGAGCAGGAGCGGGAGATGCTCAACGCCTTTGCCCGCTATGCATACCTACGATATAAGCAAATACGAGACAAAGTAAATCCGCGAAAATGCAAATATATGTATATTCATCAGGTACGTCAGCAATTAGCATTACCAGCTAGACTACAACGTGTTTGCAAGCTGCTAACGATGACGGAAGAGGAAGTTCTCTACATTGTTGAATTTGTGCGGAAGTATTTGAAATACGTTAAATAAGCCTCATCTACAAAGATGGGGTTTTTTTACATAATTTCTAGGGAGAATTGTTTTTCAACAACCGCTCCATATAGTATGATGAACGTGTATAAAGGAGTGAGCGTAGTTGAGATTGATTAAATTTCTAGTGGTAATTGCTATATTTGTTGGTGTAGTGGGGTATGGTGTACTACATTTCGGCACAAAATTTGCCTCTGAAAAAATTGTAGATACCTTGTCGACAGAATTAGAAAATAGCGGACAAAAGGAAGAAATCAAAAATACCATTGAAAATGACCCACAATTAAAAGCCTATATGGAAGAGGCGAAAACGGTCGATAGCAGTACATTGCCGTTTACGACAAAAGAAGAGGCAACGAAAGTCTTAATTCAAAAAGTGGGCATTACCGATTTGAACGACATGCGTGTAAAATTGCAGGACGGCTCGATGACGCAGGAAGAAGCTCTACAAATGGTGGAAGGCAAATTATCCGATGAAGAGATTGCAGCTTTAAAAGTCATTGTCTATAAAGAGCTTTATGAATAACAAACAGCAGAAGCAATTGTTTGCTTCTGCTGTTTGCATTACCCATTACAGATCATGATTATATTTCCATCTAAATCTTGAATGTTGAAGTAAGCAAAGTCATCAAAACGTTCTATAGGCCGAACAATCGGAATGCCCTTGTCTTTCATAGACTGATAGGCATCGTCAATATTGTTTGTGTAGAAATTAAACAACACATGCTTGGACGGCTGTAATTGAAAGCCAGGATCAAATGTGTGATCGTCTAAGGTAATTCCCGTCTCAGAGGAAATGGGTAAATTGTAGACAGGCGAAACTACCTTCTCTTCACAAAAGGGCAGACCAAGAAGTTGGCTATACCATTCTGCTGAATGACGTAAATCTCGGACATGAATAAAAACATTATTCACCTTCTTGGTTAGAGGGGACGTTACAAAATTCATTCTTTCTACCACCTTTCGCTTGTTTTTATAGGAATTCGCTAAAAAAATTTTTTCACCTGCTTAAAAGAGCATGCTTCATGGTATGTTCTTTTTTTATGTCCCATTTTAAAAAATTTTCTTTATATAGTTAGAAAGGACATTAGAAGGAAAGAGGGATCGTCATGATTTATCGAGTAGCCAAAAAGGAGAATTATGTGGTTTTGGATAAAGCATTTTTAAATGATGAGCAATTAAGCTGGAAAGCAAAGGGTCTGCTTGCCTATATGCTGTCTTTGCCAGATGATTGGTCATTTAGTCTTGCAGATTTAGCAATACGTAGTAAATGTGGGCGGGAAGCGACTGCCAAAATTTTGGACGAACTCATAGAGGCGGGCTATCTTCAAAAAGTACAGGAACGAGGAAAAGACGGCAAGTTCGGTAGGGTAGAATTTTTCGTCTATGAAGCATCAAAACGTGCTGCTATACCGTCAACGGGAAATTCGTCAACGGTCGTACCATCAACGGAAAAGCCCACACTACTAAATAATAATTTACTAAATAATCAATTACTAAAAGATAAAGATGATAAGGAGTCTACTAACACTGCCTACCACTTTTATGTGCAACAAGGCTTTGGCAAACAAACAGCCTATATTGCTAGTAAAATTCGTCACTGGCTCACTATTTTTTCAGAGGACATGGTCATCTATGCGATGAAGCTAGCGGTGGAGCATAATGTTTTACGCTGGCGGTATGTAGAGAGCATCTTACAAAATTGGTGCCATCAGAACATAAAGAGTCTTGCAGATATTGCTATCGACCAGCAGCGTTTTCAAGCCCACAAGCAGCAAGTGTCATCACATTCTAAAGCTAGACGACGGGAAATCATTCCGCAGTGGTTTCAGCAGCGTGGTGATCAGGAACAAGAATTTCAGCCAACAATTGATTTTGCAGCAGAACGACAAAAAATTTTAGCCCTCTTACGGAGTGAATAAATTCTCCGCATACCATAAAGGCTTAATCGATGAAAAGTTATCATGATCCTGTAAAATCATGTGAATTCTTTCCAACGCATCGTCAAAGGAGCGTGGGTCATAGTGACGAGTCCAAACAATGGTTGAAAAGACCGTCATGGCTGCATAGAGGGCATATAACCGCCAAAACATATCGTCTGGTGAAGATGAAAAATAGCCATCAATCTGCCCAATACAATAGGGGATACTTTGTCGTCTACTAAACAAGGCAAGATTATAAAAGTCATGATAAGGATCGCCCACCTCATAGCCATTAAAATCTATCACCCCATTGTAAGTATGTCCTTTACAAATAATGTGACCGAGATGAAAATCATCATGAAGCAGGGTGATGGGGCGTTGCTTTAACAGTGGTAAGTGCGTTTCAATAAAGCGCAATAGTTTAGCCTCTTGTGGAAGTTGATAGGCATCTTGTTGGTATGCCTTCAAATAGGTAGAAAACTTTTTGAGCTGTGTTGTCTCCCAATGAATTATTTGCGGAGGGCTCACTTGATGTATTTTTCTTAATTCTTTCCCCGCCGCAAGCCCAAGGTGGAATTGCTCAGAGTCAGAAAGTTCCTGAATAATTTCATCTGCTGGTGTTTCTTCTAAAAAGCTAACGACCATTGCGGATATATTGGCTTCCTGAAACAAGGTATAGTCAACGGCTTTATGTGTTCTTACACCCTGCTTTGCTAACTCTTGGAGCAAGGAAAACTCTACTGCACGTTTGTCATGATGTGCTAGATCTGACAAGCGCACCAAATAGCGCGTTTCACCAACTGTTACCAGATACTTGCTATCAGGTGAATAGCCTTTGTTAATTTTCACTAGCTGTGTAAAGCCGTGTAAGCTTGGTAATTGACGAATAATCTCTACTGCCTGCACACTTTCTTTCCTCGCTTTCAATATTTTAGAAGAACTAAAATACTACAGAAAACAATACTTTGTCAATGCTTGGAAGCGAGAAAAGAGGTTATAAAATCATAATGAAAAAATAGTAAAAGAGCACAACTAACTAGAAAACACTTTTGTGCGCGCATTTACTAATAGTAAGTGGATGTCCTTGTGACATTCACACTTCATAGCTTCGAGGAAAGAGAGGTGAAACGATCGCAGTAGCCTTAAGCGCGAAAAGAAGCTAATAAGCCTCAAAAGGAACCTCTAATTATCTGTTGTTTACCCTAAAAAACCCAAAAAGAAGAAAAGAATAACATAGCGTCAGTCGCTAAAAATAATAGGAAAGGACGGTGCAACATGAGTTATGTTATTGAAAAACAGATGATGTCAGGGCTACCGAATCAAGCGCTAACGGCAGTCAAATACGTTGTGGCGCATGAATCAGGTAATGGCAGCAATACAGGTCCAAATGCATTGGAAAACGAAATTGCCTATATGAATCGAAATAAAGCCAATGCCTTTGTTTCTCACTGGGTAGGCGGTGGTGGAAGAATCGTACAAGTAGCCCCAGTCAATCGCGTGCAATATGGCTGTGGACCAAAGGGAAATCCGTATAGCTATGCCCAGGTGGAATTGGCACGGACTGCTGATAAGGAACAATTTAAAAAGGACTATGCGGCTTATATTTGGCTGTTACGTAAGCTTGCGATAGAGGCAGGGATTCCCACTGTTTTAGATGGTAGCGGCAACGGCATTAAGTCACATCGATGGATTGCGGAAAATCTAGGAGGCACTACGCACAAAGATCCTTTTGACTATTTAAAAAGTATGGGGATTACAGAAGCACAATTCCAGCAAGATATTAAAAATGGGCTTGAGGAGGGATTAACAGTGTCACAATATAATGAGCTAAAACAAGAAATAGAGACGTTGAAAAGCTTACTAGCTGAAAAAGCTAGTTTACAAACAAGCAGAGAAGTGGGGGCAGCCCATAAAGAGGCTTGGGAGTGGGCTATTAGCGAAGGCATTATCCGAGGCGATGGAAGTAAGAACATGAATCCAGCAGGCGCCTTAACAAGAGAGCAAATGGCGACCATGCTGAAACGCTATTACGACAAATTTATAGCCAACTAATTGTGCAGGATAAAGCTCCTATGTCATCACGAGCTTTATCCTTTTTCATTGAATAAAGGTTTTTTTAAAATTTTGTCGAATGTAGTAGAAGAGAGGAGGGGTTTTGATGTTAACCAAAATAAGAAAAGTAAAATTTGAACAAGAAAGAAAAAATCCATTATACCAAGTGGTGATGGAATGTCCCGATGGTAAGCAACTCTATGTAAAATTTGATTATACGTATAAAACAAAAAATTTCTGGCCATTAGAAGTGAATTATAATAAAAAGAACTATGGTGCAAAGCTAGCATGGTATACAAATGAAGTCGAGAATATGACAGTGGCTTTATTTCTAGAAACGATTGCTGGTAAAATCAACAAGAAGTATGATTTTAACTTTAAGAAACAATAAAAAAAGCAGCACCTTGTAGGAGCATACTGCTTAAGACTTGTCCATTATTTAGTTGAGATATAAACAACAAGTGCTGCCTCATCAAATGTTACATTTGCGCCAAGTGCTTGACTGACAAAGCGTAAAGGCACCATTGTTGTACCTTGATATATTTCAGCAGGATGGCTGAGTGTGATTGTTGATGCAGAACCATTTGTATCAACATAAGCCGTTTTATTCCCCACACCAATCACAATTTTTTTACTGTCCTTTGTTGCCGTTACTTTTTTTGTTGCATTATCATAGCTAACCGTTGCCCCAAGAGATTCAAAGATTGCCTTCATTGGCACTAAGGTTGTGCCATTTTTCATATAAGCGCTAGGCGTATAATTTTGCTTCACGTCATTTAAATAGACAGCAACCTTCGTTAATACAGGTGCTACAGTTGCTTTAGGTGTTGGCGCAGAATAACTTTGACCGCCTGAAGAAGACCCTGCATCATTGCCACCATTGCCATTATGATAATGATAGCCAGAACAAAGACCTTTAGCCTTTGATTTGTCAGAACAGTTGTGACCGCCATTGCTATCTAAACGCCCTGGATGTGCGCTCGCAATAGAGGCTGTGGTGAAAAATAATGTAAGCATCGCCATCAACAAAACCAATTTCTTCATATAAATCCTCCAATTCTCAAAATATGTAATTATTATACTATTGAAAAGAGAATTTTGATATGTTTTTATAGGAAATTAGTTTTAACCCATTAAAAGGCACTACCAGTCAAGATTGGTAGTGTTCATTTTGTTATACGGTTAATTGATTTTCGTTTTGGAGATCAATGGCTTTTTGGAGCAGTCGATGCAGAACGGCTGCAAAGGTTGCAATCGTACTGGTTACAAAGATGCTGATAAGTGTCAGCGTAATAATTCCTGTAATATCTTCCTTGCCAGTAAACATTATCATAATTGATGCAATACCTAGCGCAAGGCCGGCTACAATAGTGAGAGCACAATTTTTGATCGTTCTCAAAGCCCGTACAGATGATTTGGAGAACGTTTTATGCTGGGCGATGTTCGTTAAGAGGCGATAGGCCTGATACAACGCCGTGTAATAGGGAATGCATAGTGCATACACATAGAGTAAAAAAAGATAAGACAAATAGGAGGATTCGGGATGTGCCGCTGCATCTCTACTGGCTATCCCAGGTAGCCAAAATAGTCCTAAAGCTAATACAGGGATACCTAGCAGCATAATCACACTCTTTAGGAAAATGGTTGACCCCTTTTTATGTTTCATACAAAACACCTCACTGGTAATGATATATTGATTTTAAAATAAAATTTATCGTTTTTCAATAAAAATATATTACTATTCATTGATTTTTTTCGTTTTAAAGACATCCATCCTTATAGGATAGATGCCTTTTAAGTGGGATGATTAACATCTTACATATTTACGTTTAAAGCCAATTCTGCCTCGCTCTATTTCCTTTTGAATTGTTTCATAAGCATTTAGCTGTGTGCTTTTCTTGTTGTCTCGCTTCATTTCTACAGGACCAATCGCCTGTGCGGTTGCTACTGCTTGTTCGTGGAGCGGCACATAGGAAATAGCCACTGTATATAAAAAATTATTCATGGCCGATTTTGTACGTTCGGGTACGTCGTGGATGGAATTTTTCACGACTTCCAGCATGTTAGCCAGCTTGCTCTCGGAAAATTCGCTATCCTTGCGATTCCCTAATAGCCAGCAATAGCAGCTCCAGCCCGCAGACATTTTCAGTTCCTCACCACTGGCAATCCACGCATCCGCCACCTCCTGAGCAATCGGTGCCTCTGCTAAAGTAACCGCTACTACATAATCCGACAGCATATAAAAATAAGCTGCCTCCATCCATCGATTAAAATCTTCCACAGTCATGGCTTTTGGATCTGCTATGATGCCAGCAAAGTACATCGCATCATAGTTGCCAGTAGCATAAAGCTCTTCTGCTAGAGCCTGATCGATTTTAATTTTCTTCGCAATAGGCTTCATGGCACCTGTTGCCACACCAAATAACGGCTCATGGGCGCCATTTGACATATACATTTTTTTCGTCCGTTCCTTGCCAAGAGCCTCTAGCTCCTGCATCACCAATTCAGCATTCATAATAGCACTTCCTTTTTTTCTGTTTTCTAGATTATTTTTATTATCTTATAAAGAATGTCTTTTTGTAATGGATTAAAAGCATATCATATTAGAATATAAAATATCATATCTGAATATATTTTTGTCAGTCATTTTATATTGAAGGAAGTACCTATTTCCAATTAGCTAGAGCCTATTCCAAATAAACATAAATTGAGCTGCATCCGATTCGAGGGCAATTTGATGATAGTTTGTTGAATCATCATCTGTAATCAAGCGACCTTTTTGCACGTTTAAAATGGCATGTTTAACAGAGTCGGGATGTTCAATCGCATAGTGGGAGTCTTTTAGAAGAGTGAGGGCAGATCGACATTTATGTTTATCGATGCGCTCATTTTTTCCTTTAAAATACAGCTTAATTAAATAGGGCACATCGTCAATAATTAAACCGAGCTCAGGATTGGAACGCACAATTAAATCGTCACAATACCAATTCGCCTTACCTGGTTCAAACCACTGTACATTTTTATTCTTTAAGAATTTTATATAGGCTTTGACGGCTTCTTGGTAATTTTTCTGGCGTGCAGGAAGAGCATTATCCACGATGTCGAGTAAATAGGTATCATTAAAACGATGTTCATGGTATTTTTTTAATCCATCACGCAAGGCTTTCCAATAATCTTTTATTGGATGGTACTCTCCCTGATATTTTATATCCTTCACAAACTTTGTCTTTGCTGCACTTCCCTTCATTGTGAAGTCTGTAAATTGTGTTAAACCAATAGATGGCTTTGTGAGCGTCGTCATTTTTCCATCACCCTTCTTTCATCCTCGATGACATACTATAGATTAGTATTATATTGGAAAGGGTACATGTATATGATTGATGGGCTTGTTAACAATCAGCTCCTAACAGTGTTCTATTACAATAAGAAAATCAATTTTTTAAAAAAATATGTTTAGATGTGTTTTGACTGGGAATATAAATAGCGAGCTAGTAAAAAGCTCAAAAAAATATTTAGGAGGAATAGAAATGGCTAACAAGCAAAACAATCGCAACAGAAACAACAATGAAAACATGACTGTCGAAGAAGCGGGACGTAAAGGCGGAGAAGCTACCTCCAGAAATCATGACCGTGATTTTTATGAAGAAATTGGACGTAAAGGCGGAGAGGCTACGTCTAAAAATCATGGACATGAATTTTATCAAGAAATTGGTCGCAAAGGTGGAGAAGCTACGGCTGAAAACCACGGCGAAGAATTTTATGAAGAAATTGGCCGCAAAGGCGGAGAAGCTACCTCTGAAAAGCACGACGACGATTTTTATGAAGAAATAGGACGTAAAGGTGGAGAAGCACGCAATAAACAGCGTAGTAACAACTCCAACAGCAATCAAAATCGTCGAAATAACAATAATAACTAATCACTTTTAAATAGCTTGAAACCCTTCACACACAGGGCGTTTGTAGTTTTAAACTACAGGCGCCTTTTTTGTTGTTAAGTTCCTCTCAATCCACAGGATAAATTTGTTGAATTTCTCCTAATTGTAGTATATATTTAATCCGCTTCTATTTGTTTTTAGAGGAAATGAGGATAGAGAGAATGACACAACTTATAGATAAAGAACTATTTCAGGTAATTCAATCCGTCGTGCAGGCTGTGAACATGACGGTCAAGATAAAACAAGATGATTCAGGTATTAATATGAGCTATAACTTTATTGGGGATTCTGTAGGATTTGATGCGAAACGATTAGTAGAGGCAAGAAATGAACTAATGCTTCCAACTTCTCTTGAAATTTATGTCAAAACAATGACCCTTCATGAGCTAGGTCATGCAGTGGATCGACAAGCATTACAGGCGTCACTTCCACGTACAATTGAAATCTTTACGATGAAAAAGCAACATGCCTTAAAAGAAATATATCGTCAGGAACAACTACTAGCCATGCTGATTGAAGAACATGAAATGAATATTCAATTTGAGCAAACGGCTTGGGAAAATGCATGGATGCTTAACCATACACATCACTTAGTTCCTGAAAAGGACTTTGACTATATCAAACAGCATAGCCTAGCGACCTATCAGCGTTTATATGAGCAAGATTTACAAGCTTATCACCATCTTTTGAACCAGCAGATGGTGCAATTAGTTTAGCTAGAAATAATCATTTCATACCGTCGCGGGAATAGATCAAACCAAATAGGGCAATGTAATACTACTTGGAGGTGATCATTTTGACAAAGGGCAAGCAATATAAACGTCAGTCAGAGTTGGCGGAATTAGCGACAGATTTAAGTCCAGATGATTTAGATGTGCGCGAAGAAAATGCTTTAACACAAGAGCAAAAGAAAAATTCGAGCGAAGGAAATCGTTCAAAAAAATCTGCCACACGCAAATCGCAATCATAACGTAAACACCACAATCATTTCCGATTGTGGTGTTATTTTATCTATTGCCACTTTTACATAGAACTGTACTACCGAGCATTGATTTAATGTTACAATTTATAGAATGAATGAAAGGAGCTGGAATAAATGATTTTATTTATCGTATTTGTTGGAGTTGTCGTTGTCATAGGCATCGTCAGTAATGCAAATAAAAATCACAGCAAATCAAATGAGCACAATCACCATATCCATTCCACTAACGAATTTTCAACAAATGATGCATATCTTTCCTCCCAGGACAGCCAACAGTGTGCTGATTCTAGTGCTGCTACGAGTGACTCATCCTGTGGCTCCGGCGGGGAATGAAGGTGGCCCATTCGAAATTATGGAGATATTGCTAGTAAATCGGCTTACGAGAATTCAAAGTAATCGAACTAAGAGCAAATTTTTTATAACGTGATAAAAAGCGGAGGAGGTCTGTTTTGCACCGATCTCTTCCGAAGTACATATGTAAAATTTCATCACCTCACCACTAGTAACTATTGTTACTAGAGAAGTTGTGAACTGTTCTTTAAGATATAGCGAAAATGAAGCAACAGGCGTAAGATAGAGGAATAGATAGAGAGAATTTGGAGGTAGTAGTTGATATGATTCGATTCGAAAATGATTATGCAGAAGGTGCCCATCCACAAATTTTGCAGCGGTTAGTGGCTACAAATGAAGAACAATCTCCAGGGTATGGTATGGATGAGCATTCCGAAAAAGCAAGAGCCTATATAAAAAAAGCGATTGCAGCGGAGCAGGCAGACATTCACTTTTTAGTTGGTGGTACACAAACGAATACAACCGTGATAGCATCTATTTTGCGTCCTCATCAGGGTGTCATTGCTGCGAGTACAGGGCATATTGCGGTGCATGAAACAGGAGCTATTGAGGCAACGGGTCATAAGGTACTGACATTACCTAGCGATGATGGCAAACTAACTGCGGCACAGGTGAAAGCCTGCTATGATGCGCACTGGCTGGATAGCACTCATGAGCATATGGTGCAGCCAGGCTTAGTGTACATATCACACCCTACAGAAAATGGCACGACTTATAGTAAGGCAGAATTAACAGCCTTACGTGAAGTTTGCCGAGACTGTGACTTACCACTGTTTATAGATGGTGCTCGTTTAGGCTATGGTCTAGTGGCACAAGACAGTGATTTATCTCTCGCTGACATGGCTCAGCTTTGTGATGTATTTTATATTGGTGGTACTAAAATGGGTGCATTGTTTGGAGAAGCAGTCATCATCGTGAATCCTGCGTACCAAAAGGATTTCCGCTACATGATTAAGCAAAGAGGAGGGCTACTTGCCAAAGGTCGATTATTAGGCATTCAGTTCGAAACGCTATTTGAAGATACGCTCTATATGGATATTTCGCATCATGCGGTAGATATGGCAATGCTTATACGACAGGCATTTCTCGATAAAGGCTTCGCAATGCGCTATGATTCAAAAACAAATCAGCAATTTCCAATTTTACCAAACCATCTACTTCCAACGTTAGAAGAAAAATATTCCTTCTCTATTTGGGAAGCATACGATGATACCCATACGGTTGTGCGCTTTTGCACAAGCTGGGCTACGACCAAAGAAAATGTGGATCGTTTAATAGACGACATCTACCGTTTAATATAATCAATCAAGCTGCACCTTCCGTCAAAGGGTGCAGTTTTTTCCTATTATTCCCTAACTCTTGCTATACTATAGATAACAGGAAAGGTGGAAGCGAATGACTAAATACGTAGCACTTTTAAGAGGTATTAATGTAGGTGGGCACAATAAATTAAAAATGGCCGAATTGAGAGACGCGCTGCAACCACTGGGGCTCCAAAACATTCGGACATATATTCAAAGTGGCAATATCCTGTTTGAATCGAGTGAATCAGAAGAATTTTTGCAACAGCAAATTCAAGAGACCATCCAAAGTACCTTCACTATCACGAGTACAGTAATTATCCGTACAGCTGAAGAATTCCGCTCTATTGTGAACAATTGTCCTTTCTCAGAACAAGACTTAGCAGATGCAAGTGCTACAGCTACAGGGGAAAGTCTCCATGTTGCACTACTTTCAACAGTTCCAACTGAAGAGAACGGAGCTAAGTTATTACAATATGTAAGTGAAAAAGAGCGCTGCATTATCAAGGGGAGAGATGTCTATCTGTTATTTCACGATAGCATTCGCAATGCCAAGCTTAGTCAACAACTGCCTAAGCTAGAGGTGCCCGCTACAGCTCGCAATTGGAAAACGATGATGAAGCTTGCGACAATGGTTGGTGAGTAGGGAAACTCATCTTTTCTATAAGGAGGCGTGTTTGGATGCGACGGGATCAAGTAGGTTATTTTATTTATCCTTTTTTGTACTTCATTGTTAGAACAATGAATCAATGGAGGAAGCATGAACCGATTGCATGGGGAGAAAATGTGACGATGATGGTCATCACAATGGTCATCATCTATTTCTTTGTTTGGATGTGGAATTGGTCCAAAAAGCCGTATCAATGGAGAAAGAAGAATAATAAAGAAACATAAAGCAAGAGAGCAAATTTCATTATTGAAATGATGCTCTCTTTTTTTTACTTAAACTTTTCAGGTTTTGTGGCTTTAATAGAGGCAATTTCTCCACATTGGGTACAGACAGTGAAAATAAGGGGTGAACCTGAGGAAAAGATGGTATTCACGGGTCTTAAAGCAGCATAACCATCTAATTTCCCTTCAGAAAAAGATTGACTGCCACAGGCTTTACAACTATATGTATTTGTTTCCATATTCTCACCTCGTAATGTAAGTTTAAGGAAATTATAGCATAGAAAAAACTACAGCGATATGCATCACTGTAGCTCAGAATTGGTTGATACCCCTTGAGGTTTTCTAAAGTATTATAGCATAACAACTTATTCATTGTATAGATGAAGGAAAATATATAAATGTTGCGACTTCATTTGACTTTATCGAATTGGCTATTTGAACGAATAGATTGGGTGTTTCCTGATTCGTGCTATCTTTATAAATGCCAAGAAGATATTGTAAATTGCGTTCCTCAAAGACAAAGAAGTTAAAAAGCAGGTGCTCAAAATAAATTCCCTGACTACCATCTTGCAGTGTATACGCTTTTCCTGAAAAGCTCACTTTTGGTTGAATAGGTCGAATATCAATTTTAAAAATATGCTGTTTCATTTCGTTATGAACATAGAGAATGTTAAGTGAATCATTCATGCCATATAGAGGATCTTTGTAAAATCGACCAAACTTATGTGTGATGGAAAACGGGGGTAAAACAGTTGGGAGTTTGACCTTACTATAATGCTGTTCAAATTCCTTCACAGCCGCTTCTACTGATTGATAGCCTGCTTCATCAAATTTTTCCTCAAAAGTGGGCGGCAGAGGATGCGCACTTGCATGTTCAATGGTTTGGTTAATTAAAAAAATACATAGTGAAAAAGTAATTTTCTTTAGCATTGCTTGCACGTCCTTATTTAAATAGCACTTTATATATAAGTATTTCGATTCAGGATGTAAATATACGAAGGATATTAGTTTAAAAATAAATAGTTTAATGTTAAACTATTTTACGTCAGGAGAGCTGATTTGCTCTTTTTCGTGTAATTTGAAGGAGGAATTGAAGATGAATCGAGTAAAAAATAAAGTGGCATTAGTGACAGGTGGAGCTTCTGGTATTGGTTTATCAGCAGCTAGCTTGTTAGCAAAAGAGGGCGCAAAAGTAGTCATTGCTGATTTTAATGTAGAGGGTGCTAAAGAAGCAGCAGCAACTTTAGTCAATAATGGGTATGAGGCAGCAGCCGTTTTCCTTGATGCAGGGGATGCTTCCTCCATTGAAGCGGCCGTGAACTTCACTGTAGAACGATACGGCTCATTAACGGTGCTCTTTAATAATGTTGGTCTAACTAACCTGAAGAAAGATTTAGATATATTAAATATTGATTTAGATGAGTGGGACCGCTTAGTCAATGTGAATTTAAAATCCATATTACTAGGAAGTCGTTTTGCCATTCCACATATGCAAAAAGCGGGCGGGGGCTCAATTATTAATACGGCTTCTATGGCTGCATTCGCCAGTGACCAAATACGTACAGCCTATGGGGCAACAAAAGCAGGTGTGGTGAATATGACGAGAAACATTGCCACACAATTTGGGAAGGATCATATCCGTTGTAATGCGGTTGCACCAGGTCTTATATTAACACCTGCCGCGAAAAACAATATGCCAGAAGAAATGCTGGCCATTTATGCGAAATTTAATGCGCTACCATATCATGGAGAAGCGGATGATATTGGTCATGCAGTTGTATTTTTAGCCTCTGATGAATCAAAATTTATGACGGGCCAAACATTGCAAATTGAAGGCGGACATTACCTCGCTAACCCAACCATCGCTGATACTAATAACTGGCTAGCATCTTTATAGTTAATAAATAAAAGAGGTTGTCTTAAAATAGACAACCTCTTTATTATTTGGCACAAGCTTAGCTACATTTGAGGAGCTTCCAACCCAAACTGAGCCCATTCCTCTTTCGCTGGACCATAAATACCTGGAACAGTTAAACCAGCCTGACGCATCAGAACCGTCATTTGACCGCGATGATGACTTTGATGCTGTAGTAAAAATAATAACAGGGAACCATTGGGCATTTGTTGACCAATAAATTCAATCGTTTCAGTCATTGTCTTGTCAGTCCATTGCGATTGTATCGCTTCCACAAAGGCTTCACTCGCTTGGTGATAGCCATCTGCAATGAACTGAGCAGAAGTAGGAACTGGAAAATCCTTTGCTGGGGCTTCAAACGCTAAATTCGAATTCGAGGTAATAATTCGAATTGCAGTAACCGTGTGCCAAGCAACCCGTCCTAAAGTCCAGTTTTCGGGAGTGATTGCCTGATGTAGCGATTCATCTGTAAGGTGATTAAGTAATTTTTGCGTAGCAGCGGCTTCAAATGCCCAAGACTGTAAAAAATGATCGATTGTTTGAAACATGAAATCCCTCCAAAAATAGCCTATGATGTCTTATTTTCCTATGCTCCTAAAAGAAAAGCAAGATAAAGCACTGCATAAAGGGGAAGGGCAATAGAGAGCAGGATGTACATGCTCCATTCACCAATCGATAATTTTCGTTGCCACCTCGTTAATTTTAGCTGTCGACAATAGATCATACTAGCAAGTAAAAAAATTAATAAAGTAAAATCCTTTAAGTTATCTAAAAAGATGTTCAGAATATCAACTCCTTTAGGCATTTGCAATATATGTGTCAACAAGACGTTCAATGACCATAAGCTGAGCCAACATAAAAAGTGCGTCTCTATCTAACATAGAAACGCACTTCGATTTATTCGTCTCGAATGACAATAAAAACGCCACTAAAAATTAATAGGGAGCCTATCCAAAAGGAAAGCCCAATCGTCTCTCCCAATAAGAGCCAGCCTAAAAATGTGCCAACAATTGGTTGAAAAAAGAAAAATAAGCCGCCACTAGACGCATTCATTAGTTGAAGCCCTTTATTCCACAATAAAAAACCACCAGCTGTTGAGATAATGCCTAAGTAAAGCAAGCCCCCTGAAATGGTCGGTTGTAAAACACTTGCCAGATCTAAATTCTTTAGCCTTGGAAGGACAAAAGGGGTCAATAACATCACGGCAATCATAGATGTATAGGTTGTGACAACAATTTGTGAGTAATGGCTTGGTACCTTTTTGACGAATACCGACATCAATGCCCACGTTAAGGCAGCAAGCAGTAAATAGAGTCCACCTAATTGCTGTGCCACATCGATTTGACCATTGCCTACAACGATCCCGACACCAATCGTGGCAAGAATGATAGAGAAGCATTTTTTCAGCGTAATGCTTTCTTTTAAAATCAAACGGGCGAAGACAACCATAAAAGCAGGGGTTGTAGCAGTAATAATTGCCCCCATCTGCGCGGTGGATAGCATTGTGCCCATTTCCTGTGTCACAATTGAAATCGTGTTCCCAATAAGGCCAACAAGAAAAATGATCAGCCAATCTTTTTTAGCTATTTTCCAGGATTGCCTCATCATGATCCCAATGATCCCGAGTGCAATCACCGCGATCAAATAGCGCATCCAAACAAGCTCTAATGGTGGCACAACCTCCACCACTACTTTAACAACTACATACATGGCACCCCAAATACTCGCAGCAAGCGATAAACAGATGGCACCGATTATTAGATTTCTCATGTTTTTTTCCTCCGTTTTCATAGATACCTATGCCCTTAACGGAGAAAAAGCGCTTCTACCGTTAAGGAAGAAGAAGTGCTGGTACGTCCTGTTCAAATAATGGAGCAAACATCATAATAATCCCACCATCCTCAAGTCATTTTTTATTAGTATAATAGAATACACATCGTTTTCATAGGGAGATTTCATGAAAGCAAAAAGAGGGGGATGTAAATGGTAATACTTCAATACGAGATGGAAGAGAAGGATTTGCCAACCATAAAGGAGGTCTATCAATCTGTAGGGTGGATGAAACATGATGAACAGATTATCAAACAAGTTTTCGATGCAAGCACACATCAAGTTTTCGCCGTGGTTGATGGAAAAATAGTGGGCTTTGCTAGAGCTTTGTCAGATGGCGTATTCAATGCCGCCATTTACGATGTGGTTGTGCATCAAGCCTATCAAGGCACAGGGATTGCTCGTTTACTTCTGGAGGATATGATCGCACAGTTAAGGGAGGTATCCTGCATTCAGTTAATCGCCACAACAGGGAATGAACCGTTTTATGCAAAAATGGGCTTTAGAAAATTGAAAACGGGTATGGCCATCTATAAAAATCAGCAACTAGCTCAAGAATATCTGGATTAAAGGAAATGGTCGGAAACCCACAAATGGTTTCCGACCTTACAAGTTTATTTCATTATAATTAGACTGGATGAAATAGCTGTTAGTGGATACCTGCTTATAGTGCCCTACATTCCACTCATTCAAGTTGATTAAATCCTTAAGGAATTTGGGGACAGGGCAATTCCAATCTACATTTGCTATTGTTAGTGGGAAATTATCCTCAGCCGGATTAGGTGTATGGATATTAACTGAATCCAAACCAGCATCCTCCTCTACAAACTCCATCCATATTTGATAAGGTTTTCCGAATGTCGAGAGCCTTTCTGATAAGCGGTTATATAGGGCTATATGTGCTTTGATGTGCTCTCTTCTTATCTTTAAACCATCATTGCCGTACCCGTAAAAATCAAGGTGAGTGTGCCACAAATTAAACCAACCTTCTTCGTCAAAGTCTACAATAGATAGCTCTGTGGTTGTTTGTCGCCATAAGTTACGGAAATAACGCCTTTTCCCACGAAATTTTTTCAAATTACTGTTCCTCCATTTAAAAAGCTGTTCCTTTCATTGCGTTGCCTTTTATTAAAATAAAGGCTTTGGCAATCCACTAAGATGCGCGATAACAGAGATTTGCCCAACATGGTAAGCTTCATGTGAGTAAACATGATGAAACAACCAGTTAAGTGTAGGGACGGAAGGTGGCGTCCAACCATCGGAAAACTTCGGCACCTCGACTATTTCATTGAGCTGCGATTCGTCTAATGTATGTAGAATGTCATCCGTATAATTTCTAATTTGAATATAGCTATCTAGTATTTCCTTAGGCGAACAATCATCGTGAAGGTTTAATATACAAGGATTTTTAAGTCCAATTTCATTCACCCAATAGTCTTCGCTACTTGATAAATGAGAAATAATCCATGCTACATTATTTGGATAAAACTCAGATGTCTTAAACCAAAACGTCTCATCAAGTGTGCTTAGGTAAGGTATTAACGTTTTCCTAAGATCATTACGATATGGAAATAGCACATCTATACATCCTTTCATTTATTAATAGGTTTATTGTATAGGAACAAGCACGGGATAGGAAATGAATCCTTTTTTCTCAGATTAAAAGAGGTCTGGAATATTAAAAAAATCACCTAGAGGAAGGTGATTAAATCGGATTGACTTTAAGTTCTCTTAGAATTAAAAGAACGCCCATTCCATACACAATAGAAATGGCTAAAGGTACAAGTGTGAAGGCTTGATCGACAAAGAAGCCACCTAAAATCAGAGCAGAAAAGCAGACGCCTAGAGTCACAAATAAATAAGCCTTACTTTTATAAATCCATATGTATGGCAGAAAATGAGAGCCTGCAAGTAAACCAATTGTAAAGGGAAGATATTCAGGTATGTTCATATACACAATGATAAATACAGGTATGTAAAAAGCTTGAGGAGCGGCAACGATTCCTCCTAACGTCCCTAAAGGATTGCCAGTAGCGTTTAAATTAATCCCAAGAATTTTACTAATACCTAAACCGATAGGGAAAATGGCACCTAAGCCAAATATCCAACTTAAACGAACTGCTTCGATTGGCAAAACTAAGGGCATTAGAGTAAAAAGTAAAAAGACAACCGCACCAGAAAGTAAAATGGGAAATCCCTTTTTTACTTCAACGATCATTTCCTTTTGTAAATCTTCCAGTGTTTTATCCATCAACGCACCATCCTTCATGAAGTAAATAGAATATAACCTATAATATACCAGTATATTTCTATTTTTACCATAGATGATTTTAAATGGAATTTTCCTTTATCTTTCTTACGTTATAAGTACCTAAGGAGAATTTTGGGATTGGAAAATGAAATAGTCGTCACCTTCTATAGAATGGTTATTACCTCTAACAAAAACGCAATTTACTCAAACATCATGCATGTTTAAAGGTTACTCGCTTTTTTTTTGTCTCAATGTTAGCATTGTAGAATATTGGAGGTATCATATGGGACGAGATAAAAAATTTTCTGAACAAGACCTTTGGCATCATACGCATCAGCTTTTGCTATCTGTTGGATATCAAGGATTTACAATGAGCTTGCTTGCACAAAGTATTGGCGTATCAAGGGCCGCAATTTATAAACAATATCCAAATAAAGAAGAACTTATTATTCAATTTATGGTTTGGCAAATGGAAAAAAGCATCGAGAACCTTTCAAATGTTAATTTTTCGCAATCATTTGAACAACAGCTTGAGGACTTACTTGTTCGTATGTTTGATATGCGCGACCTACATCAAATTTTAGGATTCGCCTCACAAATTAATGACGTATCGCTAGTTGTGAAGCAAAAAAAGGAAGTATTAAATAACATGCATGGTGGACTTTACATACCACTACAACAAGTAATTAAGCAGGGTAAGGAAGAGGGGATAATTGCAGAAGATCGTAACAACTTTATTTTGCTTAGCTTCATTTTTCAATTGATTGACATGCCAAACCATCTCAATATGCCTATAGAAAGCTTTTTAAAGGAGATCAAACTGCTTATTTTACATGGTATTTCAAAATAAGTAACAAGTATGTCACTTATTTTAGTTACACATGTGTAACTTTTGTGTATAATGAAAAAGAATTCATATTTAGCAGGATTTAATCTTTGTTCATATGAAATCTATTTCTAATATGGAGGCTACATCATGTTTTTAGCACTAAAAGAATTAAAATATGCGAAGTTCCGCTATGTAATGATGACCACAATTATCATTTTAATCGCATGGCTCGTGTTCATTTTATCGGGACTTGGCAACGGTTTAGCGACTTTGAGTGCCGCTACACTGAAAAATATCGACGCAGAATACGTTGTCTATGAAGAAACAGCAGGGGCTACATTCGCAAAATCGATCCTGTCAGAAAATCTGCAAGATGATTTAGAAAAACAAAAAAATGTAGATAAAGTCGCTGCGTTTGGCGCTTCTACAATAGCAGTCGGCAAAACAAAGTCAAAAGATGCCGATTCGAAGGAAGATGTCGCATTTTTAGGCGTTGAGCCAGACGCATTTTTTATGCCAGAGGTAATTGAGGGTGAAAAATTATCATACGACAACAAAAAAGGTGTTGTTATTAACGATACGTTAAAAGAAGCAGGCTACAAGATTGGTGATATTTTACTAGTAGCAAACTCTGACATGAAATTAGAAGTGGTAGGTTATGTGAAAGGAGAAACCTATAATCACTTACCTGCTATTTTCACAGTACTGGAAAACTGGCGTGATTATCAATATGCAGCTCCTGGCTCTGATAATGATACGGACAAGGCTGTACAAGCTTTCTTCCTAAAGGCTCCTAACTTAGAAGATCCATCTACTATCGATAAAGCCGTAAAAGATGTTGAAACGGTTACAAAGAAAACAGCAATCAATGGTATGCCTGGTTATAAAGAAGAAAACGGCACTATTATGATGATGCTTGCTTTTTGTATCGTTATCTCTGCATTCATTATTGCTGTATTCTTCTACGTCATAACAATGCAAAAGACACAACAATTTGGTGTCATGAAAGCAATTGGCGCTAGCAATGGTTTCATCGGTAAAGCAATTGTTGCACAAGTAGCGATTCTATCAGTATTAGGTATCGTTATTGGTATCGTCTTCACATACTTAACGGCTAAAATTTTACCAGAGGGTATGCCATTTGACTTAGAACCGACCTTAATCATTACCTATGCGATTGTTTTATTAATTATTGCATTATTAAGTTCAATTGTTTCTGTACGTCAAATCGTTAAAATCGATCCATTAACAGCATTAGGGAGAGTGGAATAAATGGCGCTATTATCATTACAAAATGTTTCTAAAAGCTATAAAGAAGGCGCTAGCACTGTCCAAGCATTAAAGCAAGCAACACTTGAAGTAGAAGCTGGGGAGCTATGTAGCCATTATCGGTCCATCAGGTTCGGGTAAAAGTACACTACTTTCAATTGCAGGCGCTCTATTACAGATGTCAGAGGGGACTGTAGAAATTAACGGCATGAATATTGTTCATCTTTCAGCAAAACAATTAGCAAGTTTCCGTTTAAAAGAGCTTGGTTTCATTTTACAAACATCTAACTTAGTACCTTACTTAAATGTACTTGATCAATTACTACTGGTGAAAAAAATGGGTGGTAAAGTGACAAAAGATGATAAAGAGTTTGCAAAGCAACTACTTACAGAGCTTGGCTTAAGTGATAAATTTAAAAAAATGCCGAATGAATTATCAGGTGGTGAGCGTCAACGTGTTGCGATTGCGCGCGCATTCATGAATAACTCAAAAGTGATTTTAGCCGATGAACCAACTGCTAGCCTTGACTCTAAACGGGCACTTGAAGTCGTAAAGCTTCTTGCCAAAGAAGCAAAAGAACGTAACAAAGCTGCCATAATGGTAACCCATGATGAACGAATGCTACAGTTCTGTGACCATGTATATCGTATGGAAGATGGCGTGCTCACGCAACAATCTTAATCAATACAAAATAGAGGCTGGTATTTAGCTTTCATCAAAAAGGATTCGTACTTTTGTGTCAGTAAAAGTGCGAGTCCTTTTCGTTATAGAAAGGAATATTAAATGATTTTTATTGTTTAAACGATCAACCTAAGCTAGGAAAAACATTTGATGATTATGCACGTTTATCAAGCCTCTTCAAAAACTGCTACGCAGGTCTTTGGGATGGAACCCTACAATAATAGACGAAGGATGCTCTGTATGCTTTAAAGCCTGATTTTGATGCCATAACGGAGTATGCTAGGCTGCATAATAAAGGCGGATTTCATGCGTTTACGCTAGATATAAGGAAGGAATAGCAGAGAGCCGAAACTTTTGCTCACTCTATTGAATTGATGAGGAAGCTGCCACAGGTATATCCAATGGGGCTTTTACCTGTTATTTTTTAAATATAAATAATCAGCTTATTTTTCAACTCAATTCACGCTTCCTTCAGCTATTTATAATAGGTATTTGTATCTCCATTAATTGGACGTTTTGGGTTGTAGATAATGGTAAATAGATTTCTCTACCTGGTTCGTTTTCCTTGACTTGATAGTTATTTTCTACAATCCAGTTAGCTAAATCAACACAGGCTGTACAAGCAAAGTTAGAATCTGAACGAAAGGTCATTGTGGCCATCATTGGCTCAGGAGGAAGAGTCCGTAGTTGAAAAGTGTCAGGGAATGATGAAAGCTCCTTGGTTAAAAAATAGCCGACTTCAAATTCAAACTCGTCTTCTTTCTCCTCTATTTCTTTCCATAAAACAACCTGAGGACTTTGAGCTAATTGGCGCATTTCCTTTGTGAGTAATTGATTAAATGTACGAAACAGATCTGGAATATCTTCTTCTCTCCCGCGTGCTTTCAAAGAAAGGAATTGCTGAGCATCCACTGCCTTGATGCGGATTTCTTGATCTGATTCCACCTGACCCTCTCGTTCTAAAAGTTGCATACGTTCTTCAATTCGTGCAAGCTTGGCCTGTTCCGTCTGGATAATATGTTGAATCTCACTTTTTTTCAGCTTAAACATCCCTTGTATATCTTTTAACGAAATATCTTCGTGGAGCAAACGTATAATTTGTGGCAAGGTAAACCCCAATTCCTTATAGAGAAAGATCCTATTGAGCTCTAGTAGCTGGTCTGCTGAATAGTATCGGTAGCAAGTATCATGGTCCACCTTTCTCGGCTTTAATATGCCAATCTGATCATAATAGCGCAATGTTTTTAAGGATACTTTGCTTAGCCTAGAAAATTCACTGATTTTAAACAAAATATCACCTCCAATCTAATAACTTAATGCAAGTATACAGTTTCCTGTGCAGGGGAAAGTCAAATGCTTTTTAAATAACCTTACTACAATCTAATGTAGTAAGGCTCTTGTGAATATTTCAATGAATGTTAAATATATAAATAACAATAATAATATAATTATAAACAATTATTATTTATTGTTAATCAATAAATTTCGTGTTAAATTTATAGTGTCATTAAATAAGTGAGGTGCTTTCAATGAATGTTAAACCAGGTTTAACATCTTTTTTAAAGGTAATAATTCTTCTGGCTGGGATGGCCATTCTTGCCCTATGTATATTTTTTGTACCTCCTATGGCTCATTTCGCATCAAGTTTGTATCCGAATTTTTACCCAATGAATTATCTCATTTTCATTGTGATGTATGGATCGGCTGTACCTTTTTACATTGCTCTCTATCAGGCTTTTAATCTTTTACGGTACATTGAAGCGAATACAGCTTTCTCGGAATTATCTGTAAAAGCATTAAAGTACATAAAGTGGTGTGCGATAATAATCAGTGGCTTGCACCTATTAGCTTCACCACTTTTTCATTTTATAACAAACAAAATGGATCCTCCTTTTGGAATAGTGGGACTCCTCATCATTTTTGTTTCACTAGTTATCGCCATTTTTGCGGCTGTCCTCCAGCGGCTTCTACAAGAAGTGACGAATATAAAATTAGAAAATGATTTAACGGTCTGAGATGGATGATATGGTGATATTAGCCAAACGAAAACTGCTCATAGAAGAGATGGAGAACATATCAGTTAGAATTCGGAATCCTATGGAAGTTTAATAGTGAAGCAAGTAAATTTCTAGATAGATATGTAGTTTAATCTTTTAAGGGGGCTGATCCACTTTTATTCTACTTTTGCTATACTTTATGAAATTGAATAGTATAGGAGGCTATAAAAGTGGATTGGAAGATAAAAAAATTTGATGAACTAACAGTAAAAGAACTATATGAGATACTGAAGGTTCGTGCGGAAGTTTTTGTTGTAGAGCAAGAATGTGTCTATCAGGATCTAGATTCAAAAGACGAAAATGCTTATCATTTATTTGGTGAAGACCAAGGAGAGGTAGTTGGGTATTTAAGAATTCTACCCAAAGGAATAGCATATCAAGAAGCAGCAATCGGAAGAGTGTTAACAAAGCAAACCTACAGGAAAAAGGGATTGTCTCTGGAAATGGTTAAAAGAGCAATTGATTATATTCTAGATGATATTGGAGAAGACGCAATCCGCATTTCTGCGCAGGCATATTTGCTAAAATTCTATGAGGGCTTCGGATTTGAAAAGACATCAGATGTTTATTTAGAAGATGGAATAGAACATATAGAAATGCTATATAACAGGCTGTCCGTCGAATAATAATATTAATTTAATAACGAACAAACAAGGCGTCCGATAGCATAAATTATCGGACGCCTTGCATTTAAAGTGGAGGATAGCCCTCAAATAGCAGGATAGATTCTAAAAGTGGAGGATAAAACTGAAAAAGTAGCGGATAGAATGCTCAAAGTGAGGGATAGCCCTCAAATAGCAGGATAGAATTCTAAAAGTGTCGGATAAAACTAAAAAAGTAGCGGATAGAATGCTCAAAGTGAGGGATAACCCTCAAATAGCAGGATAGAATTCTAAAAGTGGAGGATAAAACTGAAAGAGTAGCGGATAGAACGCTCAAAGTGAAGGATAGCCCTCAAATAGCAGGATAGAATTCTAAAAGTGGAGGATAAAACTGAAAAAGTAGCGGATAGAACGCTCAAAGTGAGGGTTAGCCCCGCAAATAAATTAGGAGGATAGCCTGTAAAGAGCGGATAAAATACTAAAAGACGATAAAATAGCAGATTAACAAATTGTAAAAATTGAGCGCTATCCGAGCATAAGGATAAGCGCTTTATTTTTTTCTTGAACTTTTAAGCCCTTAAACTAGTATTTAACCTTCAATCCTAATAATGAAGCAAAACCTATGGCTTGTTCAGTAGAGACTTCACACCCATTTAAACTTTCTGGAGTTACTTGAAGTCTTTTAAATTTACATGTACTGATGTCTATTCCTTTTAAGGAAGTTTGGGAGAAATCCACATCATTTAGATCACTTTCCTGAAACGCCACCTTATTAAGTAAACAATCATAAAAATTCGCACCTTTCAGGGAGGTGCTATCAAATAGCACTTGTTTAAAGCGCACTTCGGGGAAATTGCATAAGTTTGCAAGACAATTTTCAAATGAAACATTGCCGAGGTTTGCTTCAGTTAAATTCAACCCTAATAATTTACAGTTTTTGAAGGCCACTCTATGAATGATGCCTTCACTTAAGTTAGTGTTAGATAAATCACAGTTTTCAAAAATGACGTCCGTTAAATCAATTTTTTGAAAGGTACAATCGATGAATGTGACATTTTTAAAGATAACATTAGAGACGATTAATCGTTCAATATCCTCGTGAGCAATGACCGTATCCGTAATCTTGCAATTTGTTAAATAGGGTTCCTCCTCATCAAAAATATCCTGAAAATTTGCTTTGTCAAGATTCGGGGATATTTTTGGTGATATAAGTTGGAAATTGTATGACATATTAGCACACCCTTCAAATATAAATAAAAGCTTCTTCTATTGTAGTATAAGTGCAAACCTAAAATAAGAACACCGTCTATACTGTGCTCTTATCTGGTTTAAGCAAAGGATTCACCATCTTACTAAAAACGGAGGCTAGCACCTGTTGAAACAGCATACCGAACACAACAGGCATGGCGACTTTATCTGGAAAGTACGTTGTGGCCACGATGACACCGACTGCAATATTTCTCATGCCACCCGTAAAAACAAAGGTTGCCATTTGTGGACCGTCTTTTAACAGATATCGCCCTATGAGGTAAGCAAATAGATAGCCTGATACTGCAAGGAAGAACACTAAAAGCACCAAGAAGAAGAGATGCATGTTGATATTCTTTAAATAGGGAGCAATGGCACTGCTATTAATCAGTATGACCGCAAATAAACATAGCTTTGAAAAAGGAGCAAGTTTCTTACCGATTTTTTGGGGGATGGCTCCTTTCGAAAGTTCATTCACTAAGATACCTAAAATCGTGGGTAAGACAATCATCCATAGTAAATTCAGAATCAGGGATGCCACATCCAACTCAATTTTTTCACCCGAAACGATATAAAGGATGAAGGGGAGGATGATGGGAGAAAGGAGCGTATCAATTAAAATAATTGATAAGCCTAACGGTAAGTTCCCTTTGCAAATATTGATCCAAATAACACTCGTTACGCCTGTTGGAAGTGCAACTGCTAAGACAAAACCAACAGTCAACAAATGGTCATCGAACAAAACAGTGGATAAGAAATAAGCCCATAAAGGCATCAAGAGATGAAGAAAAAGGATGGAGAATAAAATGAGAACTGGATGCTTCATGAATATTTTTACATCTTTAAATTTCATATGTAAGCTTCCTGAGAATGTCATGAAGGCAAATAGCCAGGAGACAAGGAATAATAAATGATGTCCAATACTTTCTAAGAATACACCTACAATTAAACTTAATGGTGTCAGGATCGCAATGTATTTTTGGAGAAATACATTTAGTTTTTCTAACATACAAAGACCTTCTTTTTTTATCTGATTTTATCACTTTATTATAATCGTAGGTAAATTTACCGCAAAAAAAGCAGAAGATTTACTCCTGCTAAGAATTTACATGTTTTTTATTGGTTTCTTTAGTGAACGGCATCCATACAATGCCTACGATCAATAAAATATTACCTGTCCACCTAACCCATAAATAATAAGGCTGGTCTTTTAAAAAGTACAACGAAGCTAGGATAATAAGCATCCCAATACCAATCATTAATTTTAAATAAATCGGAGTTTTTGCCATTCTCCTGCCTCCTTTCTATCTTTTCATGAATATGTATCTATATCACTTTTTTTCCTATCCAATGCGCAGTAAAGACAATGGGGAAAAATAATATGCCAAAAGGCAAGCTTATCAAAACGATATGCCAAGTAAGGATGCCACTAGTAAACAAAGATTTAAATAAAATAATGCTATAGGGAATAATGATGATGGCTGATGTTATAGCTCCTGGAGTAACAGAACGAAATAAGAGCGATTGTCCAATATGGGTAAAAGCATGGATAAAGAAAACAAGTGTAACAGCTGTGAAAAAATAAATAGTAAAAGCAGCCCCGTTTAGAAAATAGTAGTTAGCCAGAATGGTAGAGAGACTGACAAACAAGAAGATAAATAAGACAGCAACAGCAAATTGTGCGGTGCTCATTGAAAATTGTTTCACCACTTTATCGGCTATTTTTTGGGGTAATCTTTCATACAGCTTATGACGATTATGATGTAACCATTTCTCTACCATAATAATTTCTTCAAAATCATGAATAATAAATAAAATAGGAAACAACCAAATTAGTGTTTGAACATTCAACCATTCCATATGAATACCTCTCTCCTTATCACTATGCTGGAAGTGTTACTGAAAATACCATATTTATATAATATATGTTAATAATAACATATTAGAAAAAGTTGTAAGCTAAGATTCATTTATTATTGAATCTAATTATTAAGAAATCGGGGATGAAGCTGTGAGTGAAATCGATAAACGTAATAGACTAAACAAGGAACCATTCTCATATCAAACGACAAACAAGGGGACTGTCGTTATTTATTATGAAGGCAAGCAAATTAAAATCGTCAAGGAGAAAGAGGCTGAGCTTCTACTAGCAAAAATTAAGCAGGTGGAGGGGCAGATAAAGGAAGTCCAGCTATTGTTAGCTAAAATTACGGGGAATTTTAAACGAGGTAACGAGAAATTGGCTAAACATCAAAAAGGGAATGAAGGTTAAAAAAGATTTATTGAGATAATAATTATGCAAAGCTAATAGTAACTTATTAAATTGGTTTTTCCTTTTTAAGGCAGGCGTTAAGGGGGTTATTACGATTATTTACTGTATGGATTCTCTTTTATAAAAATACAAGCACTTGCTTTGTCCAATGAGAAGGGAAGATAAATTAACACACAATTAGCGGATTTGAATTTTTTGTTAATTATTAGCTCATTTTACCATTTTGTCGATACCCTGTGTTATTCTATATTAGAATAATAAATTAGGAGGCGGTAATATGTATTACAGCAATGGTAACTATGAAGCTTTCGCACGTCCTAAAAAACCTGAGGGAGTCGATAAAAAGTCTGCTTATCTGATTGGCTCGGGACTAGCCTCACTGTCAGCAGCATGTTTTTTAATTCGTGATGGCCAAATGAAAGGTGAGAACATTCATATTCTTGAAGAGTTAGATATTTCAGGAGGAAGTCTAGATGGCATACTTAATCCGACGAGAGGGTTTATTATTCGCGGTGGACGAGAAATGGAAGATCATTTTGAATGCTTATGGGATTTATTCCGTTCCATTCCTTCGTTAGAAGTAGAAAATGCTTCGGTTTTAGATGAATTTTACTGGCTTAATAAAGAGGATCCTAATTATTCAAAATGTCGATTAATGAAGGATAGAGGCCAAAGACTTGAGGATGATGGCAAGTTCACTTTATCAGACAAATCCTCAGAAGAAATGATTAAATTATTCTTTACGCCTGAGGAAAAATTAGAGGACAAAAAAATCACAGATGTTTTCTCAGATGAATTTTTTGAATCGAATTTTTGGCTCTATTGGTCCACAATGTTTGCGTTTGAAAAATGGCATTCTGCGATGGAGATGCGTCGTTATATTATGCGTTTCATTCATCATATTGGCGGATTACCAGATTTATCGGCCTTAAAATTTACAAAGTATAATCAGTATGAATCGCTCGTGCTGCCAATGATTAAATACTTAGAAAGTCATGATGTTGATTTCCAATATAATACGGTTGTAGAAAATGTTTTAGTTGATAAGGTAGGAGACAAAAAAGTAGCTCATACATTGGTGTTACGAAAAGATGGTGTGAAAAAGAATATTGAACTAACAGAAAATGAGTTAGTGTTTGTGACAAATGGTAGTATTACAGAAAGTACAACATACGGGGATAATAATACGCCAGCCCCTATCAATAAAGATTTAGGTGGCAGCTGGTCCCTGTGGAAAAATATCGCTGCCCAAGGTGAAGAGTTTGGTCGACCAGAAAAGTTCTGCGATAATCTGCCAGAGGAAAGCTGGTTTGTTTCAGCTACCCTTACAACATTAGATGATCGTGTGGCTCCATATATTGAAAAAATCAGTAAAAGGGACCCATATGCTGGTAAGGTCGTAACAGGAGGGATTGTCACAGCTACCGATTCTAATTGGATGCTAAGCTATACATTGAACCGACAACCTCACTTTAAAAATCAACCAAAGGACCAATTAGTTGTTTGGATTTATGGCTTACTATCAAACAAGCCAGGTGATTTTATTAAAAAAAGTATTACGGAATGTACAGGCATTGAGATTGCACAAGAGTGGTTATACCATATGGGTGTACCAGTGGATGAAATTCCAGACATTGCACAAAATTCTTGCAATACGATTCCATGCTATATGCCTTACATCACTTCTTATTTCATGCCAAGAGCAATAGGTGATCGTCCACTTGTTGTGCCAGAAGGATCAGCTAATTTAGCCTTTATTGGCAACTTCAGCGAAACAGCAAAAGATACAGTCTTTACTACTGAATATTCCGTAAGAACGGCGATGGAGGCAGTCTATCAACTATTAACGATTGACCGAGGTGTGCCAGAGGTGTTTGCGTCTGCCTTTGATGTTCGCACATTATTAGCATCAACGGCTCGTTTGCTGGATGGTAAAAAACTAACAGATATTGATGCACCATTTATCTTAAAGCAAATCGGTAAATTGGGTATTCATAAAACAAAGGATACAATCATTTATGATTTACTGAAAGAAAGTAAACTAATATAGTGTTGAAAAAGAGACAAAGCAGTTTGAGGGGCTTTGTCTCTTTTTTTTATAGCCAGTCTTTTACATAGGCAAGTAAACCGATAAACGCACCTAACCCCATGCCAATAAAGACAGGCACTATGAGGTTGGCTTTCTTGTGTACGGTTTTCATTTCTTCCATTGAAATCCCTTCTTTCCCATCACATACTTAAAATTCTAAGCGCATCGTTTGGTTCGTATCCTTGAACCCGTGTTTTTCATATAAGGATTTAGCGCCTTTATTTTCAGTCAATACATTTAACTCCAGATAGTCCAAGTGACGATAGGCTGCCCATTTTTTCGCTTCATCTAATAAAGCAGACCCAATTCCTTTGTTTTGGTAATGCTTGCCGACAATCACATCCACAATAAAAGCATATTTGTGTTCAACCAAGCAAGTATAGGGTGGGGTCGTCGTTTCTTTAATAAGTAAAAAGCCTACTACTTCGTTCTCGAATGTTGCGATTAAAATATCTGAATCATCCTCAATGATCGTAAACCTGATAAAGTTGGCATCTTGTTTGGCAGGTTTGATATATTTAGGTTGAAGAATCGACATCTCTAAAAAAAGCTCTTGGTATAAACGCTCAATTTGTGGAATTTCATCGAGCGTTGCAGTTTTTATTTTCATACTATCCCTCCGTCAGTTTAGTATCATAGTAAGTAATATTTTACATTAATGGTTGATTAATAGAAAGGAGAAGGCACATGAGGTTATGGCATATAGATTTAATTGCGTATCTACCAAAAGGACAACTACTGTCGCAGTGGAGAGAGCTAAATAGCATATTTGCGAAAGAGGATCAGCATATACTGATTAATTATATATACGAATACCCAAAAGAAGATTTGTATTTGTATACAGAAAAAGTCATGGATGAAATGAAGAAGCGGGGTTATCAAATTCGAACCTATGAAAAAAAGAATAACTACTTTAAGGGTTTGGGCCCAGTAAAGGATAGGAGACCCTTTCAACAGCATCATAATCAGGAATATCTTGAAATATGTTTTTATAATTTAAAGGAGAAATTTATAAGAGGCCAGAAGGATTATGAAGAGGAATTGTATCAGCAATTATGCACATATATAAATAACGTGCTTTAACTAGGAGGGTTATACATGTTAAGAGCGATTATATTTGATGTAGATGGAACGATTTTGGATACGGAGCAAGCGATTTTACAGTCTTTGCAAAGAACCTTACGAGAAGAAACAAAACAGGACTATCCCTTTGAGGCATTACGATTTGCTTTAGGCATCCCAGGAAAAGATGCATTGCAGAGGCTTAACGTGGATGACGTAGAGGCTGTGCATCAGAAATGGTCTGCGGCTGTGCTGGATTTTTCACATGAAGTGGCTGTTTTCGAAAGTCTAGAGGAAGTTATTCAGCACCTTGCAACAAAGCCACTACAATTAGGTATTGTCACTTCTAAAACAGCGCAAGAGGTAGTGGATGAATTTGAGCCGTTTGGGTTAAGCGAGTATTTCCAGCATATTGTAAGTGCCAGTGATACGGAAAAGCATAAACCACACCCAGAGCCGCTGTTAAAATGTCTGGACGCATTACAGGTAGCACCAGAAGAGGCCATCTATATTGGTGATTCTATCTATGATTTCCAATGCGCAAAGCAGGCAGGCACCAAATTTGCCCTTGCCCATTGGGGAGCCAAATCCACCATTGGCTTTGAGGAGGCAGATTACGTTTTTTATGAGCCAAAGGATATTTTAACAATTGTTAAGTAGCATGAAAAACAGAAGATGGTGTCCTAGATTTCACACCATCTTTGCCTATGAGAAGGTAAATAGTTAAAAAGGTTAAGACAGTCAAATTCCTTAAATCTACACTCACATGGGATAGGATATTGAACGTAAATAAATGGCTCACCTGAGATGGATAAGTACAGTCGCTTCATAAGAATGTGAAAACTTAATGAAGGAACATGGAGTTGCGTAGGCAGCTCTTTTTTCTTTCTTGAATAGTGGCATCAAAAAATTTATAAGAAAGTAATTGACACCCTAACTACTCGGTGTTACTATGTAGTTGTAATAAGTAATACTTAATAGCTTCTCGAAAGCGAAAAAATTTTACCTAAGTACTAAGTTGTACAGAATAGTAAAGCAAATAGAGGTGGTTCTGCATATGGAAAATTTAACGGAGATGCTGAAGGGGTCCCTGGAAGGCTGCGTACTGGAAATCATTAGCCGTCATGAAACCTATGGATACGAAATTACCCGACGTCTGAACGATTTAGGGTTCACTGAGGTCGTGGAAGGGACGGTCTACACCATCCTCGTGCGTTTAGAGAAAAAAAAACTGGTGAATATTCAAAAGAAACCATCGGATATGGGACCGCCCCGCAAGTTTTACTCACTTAATGAGGCTGGACGTGACGAACTAAAATTATTTTGGGAAAAGTGGGATTTTATCTCGTCAAAAATCAATGCTCTAAAGTCTTTTTAGTTTCATATGATAATGCGTCTGATCTTTAGCTTGATAATACAAAGGAGGAAAATAACGTGATCGAATTGTTCAAAAAAATGATGGGTGATAAAAAAGAGTACAAGATGATGATGGCACGGGTCGAACAACTACCAGAGGATTACCAATTTGTGTTTAAAAAAATTCAAAACTACATGTGGAATTTCACAGTGGGTAATGGGATGGATATGCTGCATATGCAATATGAATTGATCGAGTTGTTCGAGGCTGGGGCAGCAAAAGGCAGGAAAGTGCTGGAAATCACTGGCGAAGATGTAGCGTCTTTTGCTGATGAGCTAGTGGCAAACGCAAAAACCTATATCGCCAAGTATCGTGAAGATTTAAACCAAAGCATTTTGAATCGATTAGGAAAAAAATAAATGGGTCAGTAATACCGACTGAATAGCTACTTGTTCATTGTTGCCTTCGCTATTCAGTTTTAATTTCAAACGGTACTAAGTTATACAGATTATCAGTCAGACTAAGTAGTTAAGGAAGGGTAATCTAACTCTGCAAAGATATTTTTAAAAAGGGAGGAAAAAGGATGCGCAAAGATACGATTTCTGTAAAAGGGTTAAAAAAATCTTTTAAAGAAAAGGAAGTTTTAAAGGGCGTGGATTTTGAGGTGCGGCGTGGCGAAATTTTCGCATTGTTAGGCTCAAATGGAGCAGGGAAAACGACGATAATCAATATTCTCTCCACATTGATGAAATCTGATGGTGGCAAAGTAGGGATTTGCGGTTTTGATGTCCAGCACCAACCAGATCATGTTCGTCAGAGCATCAGCCTAACAGGGCAGTTCGCCACTTTAGACGGTATGCTAACAGGGCGGGAAAACCTAATCATGATTGCCAAATTGCGAGGGGTTTCCAATCCCGCTCAAACCGCAGACAATCTACTCGCAAGATTCAGCCTGACAGATGCGGGCAATCGTCGGGCAGACAATTTTTCTGGCGGGATGCGGCGCCGACTTGACATTGCCATGAGCATGATTGGGACGCCAGCAGTTATATTTCTAGACGAACCAACGACAGGGCTTGATCCTGAAGCACGAATGGAAGTCTGGGAAACAGTCAAGGAGCTTGCGGATGGTGGCACGACCATCTTGCTAACGACCCAGTACCTGGAGGAAGCCGAACAACTGGCGGATCGTATTGCCATCCTACATGAAGGAAAAATTATAACGACAGGCACCCTTCTAGAACTTAAAGAGATGTTCCCACCTGCGAAAGTAGAGTACATTGAGAAGCAGCCAACACTTGAGGACATTTTCCTCTCCATCATTGGCAAAAAGGAGGATTTAAATGAAGAGTAAAACATGGGTATTGCTAGGGCGTTTAATGCGTAACATTATGCGCAGCCCAGATACAATAATTACGGTGGCGATTACGCCAATTATGATGATGCTACTATTTGTCTACGTATTTGGTGGTGCAATAGAGACAGGTACAGCCAACTACGTCAATTATTTATTGCCAGGAATCTTATTGATGGCCATTGCATCGGGCTGCGCTTACACTTCCGCACGGCTGTTTACAGATAGAAAGAGTGGGCTGATGGCACGTTTTATCACCATGCCCATCAAGCGCTCGTCTGTATTGTGGGCTCACGTGTTGGCCTCGCTTATTTCCAACGCGCTTACTGTTGTAGTCGTTATCCTTGTTGCGTTCTTGATGGGTTTCCGTTCTAGTACAGATCTCTTGGATTGGTTTGCGGTAGCTGGCATACTAGGGCTGTTTACGCTAGCACTGACATGGTTGGCAGTCATTCCTGGATTAGCAGCAGGGTCTATGGAGGGGGCAACAGCCTATTCGTACCCGCTGATTTTCCTACCCTTTATCAGTTCGGCCTTTGTTCCCACGGAAACCATGCCTAAAATTATCCGTGCGTTTGCTGAGAACCAGCCCGTTACCTCAATCGTCAATGCAATTCGCGCCCTCTTATATGAAGGCTCTGTTAGTAATGATATCTGGCCCGCTCTTATGTGGTGCATCGGCATCATGGTCATCGCATATTTTTTCGCCATTAAACCATTTAAACGCCAGTTAGGCTAAATTCGTCATTATCAAATAAGCCATACGAAAAAGTCGATTTCTTATTGTATAGGAAATCGACTTGTTCTCGCTTCTATTCAATCTATATGGATAAAGACAATGCTAATTTCGAAAATGATTTCGTGCTAGAAGGGTTGCTGACTGATATTCAGAAGGCAAATCATCCTCAAAATAAATCGCTTCTACTGGACAAACTAATTCACAAGCTCCACAATCAATGCAAAGATCTGGATCAATTACATATTGGGTATCTGTCATAACAATGCAATTTACTGGACAGACATCCAAACAGACAGCCGCTTTTTCATCTCTGCATAATTCTGTAATTACAAATGCCATTATAAATCCTCCTATACAGACAACTGGTGTTTTAATTCTTCGGGTGAGTGTTTCCAATACGCTTCATTAAATTCAGATAAAAACTGAAAAAGTAGCTTTTTTGAATGACTATCCATATGCTGCAAGAGAAATTTCCCTTTCAGTGCCTTATCTAAAAAATTTACCTGCTCTGGCAAAGATTTATAGCCAAGCTTAATACGACGTTCTTCTTTTGATACCCGTACTTCACTTGCGGTACATCCCGCATAATAGGGGCCATTTTGATTAACCTGAATCGCTACCCAAACTATCCAATAACGATAATAATCGCTACTAGCATGAGCTAGATCAGGTGAAAAACGAACTTTTTTTTCAATTTTACTTCGTCCGTGTAAGGCTTCTAAATCTATAAACACGTGCTCTTTTTCACAATCTATAATAATTGACGTTACATTATTTAGATCAAGGGTACCTACTCCGTAACCTCCATCTCCGTCAGTTGAATCGTTACTTAAAATTGTAAAATGCATTTTCTCTTTCATAGAAGTCACCTCGACACATTTGTATTTCCTTATTAATAAATAGTTAATCGGTCTGAACATACAGTTTTTGCTCATAGCAAAAACGCATAAAAAAACATCACTGTACGCTACGTTGTACAAGATGTTCTACCTGTTGGTAATTTTTCAAGTACAAATCTAACAAACACATTACGTATAGTTTTATAAATTAAGATACTTGAACGTTTTAGTAGTAATTTTTTTTCTATACGTAATGGTTGTCTAGGATTTTTCCTCATACTTTTATCGTTAAAAAGTATAAATACAATATAACGTCTAACATCAATGATTGTCTTCAGACTAATGTCTGAAATGTTATGTATTGGAAATTTGACGATAATACAGTGATTGGACCTTTAATTAACAGAAGGTTGTTGCTATAAATTTTGCCTTTCTGATTTAACTGTTAGAAACCAAGCAGCTGAAAAAGGGACTAAGACTCCTGAAAACAGCTAATTTTCTATAAAGGAAAATAAAATTGCTTGTTGTTGTAACAACAATAGTGTACGATACATAGTATAAGTTATACAGTGTATATCATATAGTAAGTGGAATTGAGGTGAGTGAATGAGTACGTTACTGAATTCATTAATGACAGAACTTAGGAGAGGAACACTGACATTAGCCGTTTTAAGTCAATTACGAACACCGCAGTATGGATATTCACTTGTTCAATTATTGGAAGATTCGGGCATTAACATTGATCAAAGTACATTATATCCATTGCTTCGCCGTTTAGAAAAACAAGAGTTAGTGACAAGTAGCTGGGAAACCTCTGAGAGTAGACCCCGCAAGTATTATGTCTTAAGTGAATTTGGATTAGACGTCTTTTTGCAATTGAAACGAGAATGGATTAATAATTCAAAAGAACTTTATGAGCTACTAAAAGGAGATGAGGATAAAGATGAATCTGACTGAAATTTATATTCAAGAAGTCACGCGGAGGCTCCCTGAAAAAAATCGTGAGGATATCGCACTTGAGTTACGATCAACCATTGGGGATATGTTACCTGATGATTACAATGAGCATGATGTAAAGGAAGTGCTGGAAAAGTTAGGGAATCCAGCGGCGTTAGCGAGCGGTTATCGTGATCAACCAATGCATTTAATCGGCCCTCGCTATTTTGATGTATACCTTTCGTTACTAAAAATGATTATACCAATTGCCGCTGTCATTGCAGTAATCTCAATGATTGCTGAATATTTTATTAGTTTTGGCGGGGAAGAAGCGGTTATGAATGCTGTCCTCAATCTGATGGGTGAAGGAATATGGAGAATCATCGAAGTAGGCATACATGTCTTTTTCTGGCTAACGGTCGTATTCGTCATTTTGGAACGTACTGATAAAGGAAAAGAACAGCATCCATTATCAGCAAGTCTAAAAAAATGGACTCCCGAAGATCTGAAAACCGTCATTTATATTCCTAAGAAAAAAGCAATTACCAAGCTTGAAGTATTTGGCTATTTAATGTGGACGGCCATTTGGGCAACTCTATATTTCTATGCAAATCATCTTTTAGGTATATATGAAGATGGTGGAGAGGGTCTTGAATTCGTAATGCCAGCTTTAAATCAGGATGTTTTACTTCGTTATTGGCCGTTTGTGATCGTTGTCATTGCTCTCGAAATTGGGTTAGCTCTCTACAAACTACTGAAAGGGCAATGGACGAAAAAGGTGGCAATCTTTAATACAATTGTGGAGCTTTTCGCAACCGTTGTATTCATTGTGATAGTAAGTAATCCGAATTTAATGAACCAAGAAAGTATCGCGTACATGAGTAATTTATTTACCACATCTACTGAGCAATTTGAAATATGGCTAATTGGCGGCATAATTATTATATTTGTTGTATCTGCGGCAATCAGTATATTCGACGGCTTCCGCAAGGCTCGAATTCGTTAATTCGTCGATGTTTATCAACACACTTTACTTCAAGATGGCATCCATAGTGAGCCATCTTTTTTTCAACTAATGGCGTTATGTAACTTTCATACTTTTGAAACGTATGTAGTATAAAGTGAAATTACATAAATAAACAGCGGGGGAATTAAAATGGGTTTACTAATTGGAATAGCTATTGTACTAATTGTGTTTTTCTCTTCAAGCATAATAGAGAGAAAGTTAAAATCGATTGAAAGGCAAAACAATCGCATAATAGAAATACTAGAAGAAATAAGAGATAAAAATAAATAGATAGTCCACGAACAGCGAAGTTCAGTATAACCATATAACGATAAAATACCCCATCAAAGTAAATCTAGCTTTGACGGGGTGTTTTTATGATTAAATCTACTTCAGATGACAAAAATTATTCAATAAAGGGACAGCATATGATTTTAATGGGAAGGTATTATTCAGGCGGATATTTATACGTTTTGAGATGCGTGTGATGAATCAATTTAACATCAGGTCCTGAAGAAATTTCATAGGTCATTCGATCCTTTCCAATAGGAATCCATTGTCCGCCATCCGTAGGTTCAATTTCAAATGTAATTTGCATTTGAAAGCCTCGGAAATGATTTCTTTTTGTACCAATTACTTCAATTTTCCAAGGCGTAATATGTGGGGAAACATCCTTTCTAATCTTTGAATAATAATTGGTCAAATCTTCTTCAATATAAGGAGTAAGCAAAAGCATGAGCATATCCTGCAATCTCAGCTCGTTAGAATCCTGTGTTGGTTCAGCGGATATCGTTTGAAAAGAAGTAACAAATATAAGGGGGAGTACGAGTAACATCTTTTTCATTTTCTTCTACACCTCTTAGTGATCTTTCCCTAATGCATTGTATTGTTACCTTTATGGAATGAAGTATGTATGATCGAAGTAAAGGTGTTCGAGTATAGGTTATACAAATAATTGAAGATATTTTCTGACATGACGATTGGAAAAAAATAAGCTGCGATACGGTTCATCATAATAAATGGTGTGGAACCAATCATTTTGACGGAGCCTTGCTATATGTTGATCAATTTTTCTTGTATGTAAAGTCGGTTGACCAACATAGGTATTCGATAAAAAATTTAAAATAACCTCAAACATAAATCTACGTCCCATCATAACGAAAGTATTATATGTATGGGATGGCGATGAAGTGTGCAATAGGCAAAAAATAGAAGGGGCACAGATGGAAGTGCCCCTTAGTAACAAATCGGGAGGTGCCATGTTAAACGAATTCGCTTAACACTACTTCTATTTATATGATAAGATTACTTGGTTTTATAGACCATCATCTTGCATATGCTAAAATTTACACATCGTAGCGAAGAATAGCTGTTATCCAGTCCTTTACTAATAGTTGCCATTGGAGCTGTGAACTGTCTAAGGGAAGAGAGAGACTTTGCAGCTCTTTAGGGAGCAAGTGTATTTTATGACGTATTATTTCATTGTCAGGTGATTCTGTATCAATAAATAAAAGATAGCGTCCGATTAAATCTTCCTTATACATAGATGGATAATCAAGGGCTTTTAATACACGTGTAGAAAATTCCACACCATTTATTTTTACTTCAAAATGTCCCCGCACATTAAATTCACAGTGAATATGTGTACCAGATAATCGACGTAGCGCTTGTAGGAAAGCAGCTAATGTTCTTTCACTAATGAAATAGGTTTTCCAATAGTATTGACTCTCTTCGTGTTTACTTGAATTAGCATCATATGTATCGTATCTTATTTCTAATGTTTCTTCGGTTTCGTCAGATTTTTTCCTAGTGAGGTAGTGCCGAGCAATTTTTTTAATGGTGTGATGATCTAAATCACATCCATAGCTGAGAATAGTTACTTGTCTACGCTGTGCTTTGGCAAATAACCGCATTTCTAAATTTGCATCACTATTTAAATCCCAGCCATAGCGTGGATTGTAATGAATACATGTACTTTTGTTCATTGCGACCTCCTTTTTGCCATGTCTACTAACATTATAAATAATTTTGTCTAATTTTCCTTATTTTTCTTTTAAAAATGAAACTTTTGGATTTTAAGTTTCGTATAAACTGGAAAATACTTTTTTAGGAGGTAATTATGGCTAAATGGAGAGGCGCAATCCTTCTTTGTACGTTGCTATTAACAGCCTGTACAGCAGAAACCGTTCAACCTAAAGAACAAATACAGGAAGAGAAAAACGATGAAAATATTGTGGTCACAAAGGATGGCAAAATAACCTTTGAAATTAAGAATGAGATTGGTGTTCCACAAGAAAAAGTAGAGGCTATAAAGGATGAAATTGTGACAGCATACGACCACATAAAGAATTCTATACATACTTCCTACACGCCATCTGAGCATATCAACGTATGGTTTAAGGAAGACGGTCTATCCTGGGGGTTTGCATCGAAAATCGAACTAACTGGTGTTCAAGAAGATATCTATCCACTAGTCCATGAAATGACCCATTCTTTACTTGGCTATGGCAACAATTTCGAATCAGACCATGGCTATTTTACACAAGAGGGTTTTGCGAGTTATATGGAGGATCAATATGGAAAAAATAAATTATACTTTGAAAAATACATGAAGCATTATTTGGATTCAGATAAGTTAATTCCTATTAGTAAGTTAATTGATCCAAATCAAGATGATGTCTATTTTCGCCCAGCACTTTCAAGTGAAGAACAGAATCGAGTCATGATGGAGATGAGCTACACGCATGCGGCATCATTTGTTACATATTTAATTGATACTTACGGACTCGAAAAGTTTGAACATATATATAACGAGAAAGAACTAGCGCAAAAATTAGAGGAAGTTTACGGAAAGAGTAGTAGTGAGTTAGAAAAGGAATGGTTAGCATTTATTCAACAACAACAAGGGTTTACTCATGAGGAAAAATTTAAATCAGGAAATTTTTATGAGATGAATACAATTCTTCTTCAAATAGACCCAAAATATTTTGCCAAGGAATAATATTTTTCTAAATATTTAAGTAAACCCAAGTGCTCTTTAATTGGAGCTCGTGGGTTTACTTGTGTATGAATTCGGATGAAGCTGTCTATGTAATAAATGAACGCCCAGTAAAACGCACAGACCACCAATGATTCTTAATAATATATTTTTGAGAAATACAGTATCGTCAACCGTAATGACAATCAACATAGGGCCAACCATAATCAATGCGATGCCTAGCAATGCTTTAATTACTCGCAACATGTAAAATTCACCTCAAATTTACCATTTCAAATTTGATTATCGCACGATTATCTGAAAAGGAAAAGGGTCACTAGGCTGGTAAAGTGACCCTTGACCTTACAGACTCCTAAAGTCTGCAAAAGGGTTAGGTGCTAATTGGGATGATTAGTATAAGAAAGAAGCGCCAACAATAATTAAAAGAATGAATAGAACGACGATTAATACGAATGTTGAACCGTAATAGCCGCCACCGCCAGAGTCGCCGCCGTAATAGCAGCTGTTGTTCATGTTACCTACGTTTCCGTTGTATCCCACTGAAAATCCCTCCTTTCTACAACCTATAATATGTATGCTTGCAGAAAGGAGAAATGGTATTTACCCTATGGTTCTAAAAAATGATGAAAACATACTTGTAAATTATTTTTATAGAAGAAGGTTTTTCATTTACTTAATTTTTATTTTTTTACATAATTAGAGAGTGGTGTTTTAGGTTTGCAAGTAAAGTTAGAAAAGAAAGCGGGCGTTACATGTTAAGGGAAAAGTTAAAGCAAAAAATCATAAGTGAACCAACCGAATGTATGGCTTATTTAACAGAATTAGTGAAGTCAAATCGAATTTATGATGGGGAGTATTGGCAATCATTATAGATAGTATAAAAAATGGACCTGATTAACCAACACACAGTGGGATGTTTTGTTAGATAAGGGTTTATTACCTGATCTTTATGTAGAATGTGATAGCTGTGAAGATACCATTCCTTGGTCCGAAATGTACCGTGCGATCTTCATAGCGAGAGATCATTATTGTCCCTTTTGTAGATATTTAGCAAATAAAGAAAATACAAGGTTATTAGACGAGGATGGTAGAGACAATAATGAAATGGTTCATGATAACTGCCGAATGGCTATTGTTTTTATATGTGGTAATTTGTCTATTGAGCTTTAACATAATTCACCTTGGAAACCTTCTCTATGTGGATATGCCGCACGAAGAACCGATGATTGTGACAACATCTTTTGTTCAGACCTCAATGTTCATTATAGGAATAGGTGCTGTTTGTTTCTACTATATGAAATATTTAAGGGGTAGTAATGCTTATAAAAGGTCAAAGGCAGTGATCTGGGGAAGTCTATTTACCTGCCATGCATTGGCAAGCTGCTTTTATTTGTTCATGCGATATGGGCTGATATGGAATCAGCATGAAGCAATGGAGCTTTTATTATCGACTTTGATTAGTTTCATTTTAAGCATTCAGGCAGTTATGAAATATTACGTGTGTAAAATGACCGAAACTTGATTGTGTATAAAATGCAGGATATAGGTGAGAGATATGAAAAGAGGATTTAAACGCATTATGTTAATAATATTTACAATTATTTCATTATTTGTGTTGATTCTTACTTTGAGCTTTATTAATCATAAAATACAATTATCAAAAGAAGAGGTACGATTTGTTCCAACTGGGCAACTTGTAGAAGTTAATGGTCATCAAATGCACGTTTATACAGAAGGAAAAGGAGAAGATACCCTTGTTTTTATGTCTGGTGGTGGTACGAGCTCACCTGCATTAGATTTTAAATCACTTTATACTTTGTTAAGCGATAAATATAAAATTGTTGTTGTTGAAAAGGCAGGTTATGGATTTAGCGAAGTCACAGATATTGACCGAGATATTGATACAATTCTAGCTGAAACAAAAGAGGCACTTTTTAAATCAGAAATTGAAGGTCCATATATTTTACTCCCACATTCGATGTCTGGCATTGAAGCCTTGAAATGGGCGCAAGATTACCCTGATGAAATAAAAGCTATTATTGGATTAGATATGGCTGTTCCTGCTGTATATGAAGAATTATCTATCAATATGTTCCTCGTTCGATTAGGTGCTTTTACTGCTAAGACTGGTTTGATCAGATGGATTCCAAATCTATCGGAAAGTGATGCAATAAAATATGGGAATTTAACAGATGAAGAGAAGGAGTTGAATAAAGTAATTTTTTATCGAAGAACATTGACTAAAGATATGGTTAATGAAATAGATTATATAAAAGTAAATGCGCAAAAAGTCAAAAAAGCTGGAATCCCGAACATGCCTATACTTTTGTTTTCATCGAATGGTGAGGGGACTGGTTTTGACAATCAAAAGTGGAATGGAATTCAAAATGACTTTATTAATAGGATTGATAAAGGTAAATTGATAGAGTTAGATTCATCTCACTATATTCATAGTATTGACTATGAGCGAATAGCTGAGGAATTAGAGGCCTTTATAGAAGGTTTAAATCGTTACTAGCGATTATGTAATGACTGGTGAAGAAAATATTTTTGAAGACTTTAAAGAAGTCAATCAAAAAAACAAGTGGAAAAAGCGATTGATATAGTGAAAAAAATGCTAATTGGATAAATAAAAAAATAGAAATGGTACGCTATGCTGACTACCAATTTCAATTTCCATTTAAGAACAGTAGCGAAAACAAAATAGCCTCTTATTCGCTTTGAGTTAGCCAAAATGGTGAAAATTTAGAAATTGTTACGGATAGTGATAAATATGTGAAATTAACAAAGCAAGATTCAGAAAAATCTCTATGAAGTTTTAATAGGGGAAAAATTAATAAAATAATGTCATGTCTTGAATACGCTTCAACTAACAAAGTCTTAACTTGAAGACCAATGGTAGTTTAGTTTGAAGAGCTTTGTTTAACTTGCGTCCAACAAACAGGGCCAGATTGCTGAATTACATTCTTTAACGAAAGGTTCGAAAACGATGCTTTGGAGATTTTTAAAGTTACACTACATTTTAAAAACAGCATCTATTGTGCATACATATGGAAGCTGCTCTTTTTCAGCGTAGATGTTGACAAAAAATGTGATTTTTGCGTTGCCAAAAGTATGCGTTTCTTCTTTATCTGCATACACTTCAAAAAAATCAATTGTGTAATGTTTATATCCATCTTTCTCCATGTAACACCAAACTTCATTAGCTTTTCGTGGATCAAGGCCTTTAGTATGTAAAAACTCGACAAGCGTATTATTTTTCATAATTTGCTCCGCATAAAAAATACAATCCTCACATAGGCAATGATCGACAGTACCAACAAGTTCTCTCTTCGCATAAAATTGCTCATTTAATTGTTTCGTGTTCATTATGTCCTCCAATAGATTAATGGTTTAATTTTATCAATAATTCAAAAATTTTTGCATATTTATTTATTCACATAACGAAGTAGATTGTTGAAATAAATGTAATATACTTAAAAAATGTATGGATAATATATGTTATAATGGTTATTAATTACACAATTATCGATTAAATAGTTTCAAGGAGGTTGTTTATGAAAATAACCGAAGGCTACGGCAAAGTGATGATAGATGATTTTGAATTTTATGGTGAAATTAAACAAGATAAATGTTCTAAATGCAAATATAATTTAGTATATTACGATGATTTTGATTCTTATTTTTGTCCTAATTGTAATAGTTGGACTGAATCAAAATGTAGTGACCCTACTTGCAAATATTGCTCAAATAGACCAGAAACACCTTTAACTCGCAAATAACGAAACTAAACTCCCATGAAGGGACTTAATCATCTTTCATTGTCTATGGAGACATGCTAATTTTGACCTTCGTTGATGGCTAACTGAATGCTCAGTAATAAGGAGATTACAATTTTAAACTCATAGTATTTTATCAAAATGAAAAGAGAAAGATTGTTGTTCCAGAACTTAGGTAAAGAGAATTTGAAGGACTTTACCAGGAGGTTTCTCACAAATGAAAAACGAAGAAAATAAGACAAATCAATACGTGCCAAACATAAACTACGATGATACAACTAACTGCGAACATGACATTGAATCTGATATAGTAGTTGGAAATTCACCATGCCCTTGTTGCGAGTTTATTACAATTCCGAACAATGGCGATGCCCTTGCTTATATTTGCCCCGTATGTTTTTGGGAGATAGATTTGTTTATTCAAAGTAATGTTGAGGCAAGTGACCAAAACCATGGCTTAACATTGACTGAAGCAAGAAAAAATTATCAAAGTTTTGGGGCAGTATTGCCCATGTTAAAGAAGTCTTGCAGACAACTAAAAGAATATGAATATCCAATAAAATGAAGAAGCAGATTCAAAGTTGATTGGAGTGGAAAACAGCGACTATGGGAGGAGCGACACAACCCCTCCAGAATGCGTACGTCTGAAACAGAAATCAACGGTTTTAAATTGTTCAAGATTCGGGCGAGATTTTGCAATAAGGAACAGCTCTCGTATTATCAAAACATAAACTAACAACACAATATTTTTTATGTGAAATAACAGGTGGGGATAATACCAAGATCCAGATGAAGAAATTGCTTGGAAGAATACCAATGAAATTTCAAAATTTATTCATACATACCCGAAAGACTCAGAAGCTATTGAACAACTATTATCAAATTTATCTTAAAAAAATCTTCCACAATTGTGCGCATTTCTTTAAAAAGGAATGCGTCTTTTTTAATACGAAATAAACAAAAACTGCGCGTTATTAGTGTGTAAAGAATGGAAATCCATGATGTAGGAAATAATGTAGTTCTCGAATGCAAATTACAATTCAAAAGAAAGCAAATCAATACGGAGGTAAAAATGACTGTTCTTGATTGTATCATAATAGGCGGAGGTCCTTCTGGGTTAAGTGCTGGCTTAACTTTAGGAAGAGCTAGGAGAAATATTGCATTAATGGATGATGGGACAAATAGGAATAGAGTGACACAGGCGTCACATGGATTTATTACGCGTGATGGGATAAAACCACAAGCATTTAAAGAAATAGCTTTAAAAGAGTTGGTGAATTACCCGTCCGTCTCCTATCTTAATGCGACAGTTACTGAAATTATAAAGGATATAGGTAATGAGCGATTTACTGTCAAAACATCTACGAGTCAGGAATTTGTTTCAGAAAAAATCATCCTCGCCACCGGTGTACAAGAAATATTTACTATACCAAGTATAAGAAAGTTTTATGGAAAAAGTCTATTTAGTTGTCCGTATTGTGATGGCTGGGAGCAAAAGGATAAGCCATTAGTGGTGATGGCAGAAAAAGAAGAGCATGTACTGCATTTGACTAAGTTGATTTATAATTGGTCACAGGATTTGGTTGTCTTAACGAATGGAGCTCACTTATCTAAAGAAGGTGAAATGGAGTTACAAAAACACAATATCAAAATAATATCAGAAAAGGTAAAAGATCTCATAGGTAATGATGGGTACTTGCAAAAAATAGAGTTTGAATCAGGAGCCACCATTATAAGGTCGGGTGGATTTGTGGCCCCCTCTTATTATCGCCCCAATCAGTTTGCTGAGAAGCTTGGCTGTGATATTGACGAAGATGGAAAAGTCATAACAGATGGTGTTGGTAGAACAACTCAAAAAAATGTATATATTGCAGGGGAAACCGAAAGATCTAAACCTTCCACTTTAATGATTTCAGCTGCCAAAGGTAATAAAGCTGCTGTTTCAGTAAATACTGATTTAACGATGGAACGCTTTTGATGACGCCAAAACACTTGGAATAGGATCTTAGCAATAACATATCAGCTAATGTATTCTCAAATATTGTGTTAGAGTTACTATAAGAAATGACGAAGAACGGATTTTGCTTGTAGAATCCGTTTTTGTTGTTCCAAAAATTATAGTTTTACAAGGTAGGGTAACAACTAAAACCAATAAAAAAAGCTCGGGGGAAGAAAAACATGAAACAAGTGGGGACTCTATACTTTTTCTGTGGAAAAATGGGAGCAGGAAAATCAACAAAATCAAAACAATTGGCAAAAGAAAAAAATGCGGTACTTTTATCTGAGGATGAATGGCTTTCCTCTCTTTATCCCAATCAGATCACATCATTTGAGGACTATCTAAAATTATCAGCACAGCTCAAGCCGATGGTGAAAAAGCATGTCCAAAACATTTTGAGTGTTGGTACACATGTAGTAATGGATTTTCCAGGTAACACTCAAAAACAGCGAAAGTGGTTTTTGGATATAGCGTCAGAGGTCAATGCAAACCATCAACTAATCTACCTTAATTTAAATAACCAGCAATGCTTGCGTCAAATTGCGCAAAGGCGTAACGAACAACCCGAAAGAGCAGCTTTTGACACGGAAGCGACGTTTATTGAAGTTACTAAATTTTTTGAAGCACCAGAAGCTTCTGAGGGTTTAAATATATGGGAGTTTAGTGGGAAAGAATAACACAGAGTTATAGCACCAAGAAAAATTAGCTGGACTAAACCGCCTATAGAATTGTCATATGTAATTTATGCGGTTTATGAAGAATTTTTAAAAATTATATTGACAAACTATTTTTTTTCTGTAAAATGAAAAACAATTCAAAAATATTTGTATAGAACAAAGGCTATGAAAAGAAGTAGTATCAATTATTTTTACGAACAGAAAGTTACCGGTCGATGAGAGGTGCATGTAAAACGATTGAGAATTCATCTTGGAGCTGTGTACCGAAAGGATTATTCTAAGTAGGCTACGCCGGTAAGCACCCGTAATCATGTGCGAGAGTATCGTCAAATGACCGTACTTCTTAAGGTAAGTAATGTGAATTGCTTATAAATTAAAGGTGGTAACACGAGTTGAATCGTCCTTTTGGTTAATCCAAAAGGGCGTTTTTTTTATTCCTTTTTTGAGCAAGTATTTGAAAATTTAAACGTATGAGGAGTAAGCATTATGAAAGATAATCATCAAGATTCACAACTAAAGCGGGAATTAAGTACTCGTCACATGCAATTAATTGCACTAGGCGGGTCCATTGGAGTCGGTTTATTTTATGGCTCTAGTTCAACCATTCAAATGGCGGGACCATCTATTTTACTAGCTTATTTAATTGGCGGGTTAGTTATTTTCACCATTATGCGTGCATTAGGCGAAATGGCAGTAGCAGAACCTGTATCAGGCTCATTCAGTATGTACGCGAATAAATATTTAGGGCGCTTTGCTGGGTTCTTATCTGGTTGGACATATTGGTTCATGTGGATTGTCGTGGGCATGGCAGAATTAACAGTAGTCGGTGTATATATTAACTACTGGTTTCCAGATATTCCACAATGGGTAACTGCCCTTGTCGTACTTGTTATGATGACGCTTGTAAACTTAGCAAATGTAAAAGCATATGGAGAATTCGAATTCTGGTTTGCGATGATTAAAGTTGTGGCAATTATCGGGATGATCGTACTAGGATTAGCTATTATTTTCTTCGGTGTCGGCAACCACGGTGAAGCAATTGGCTTTGATAATTTATGGGCACATGGTGGCTTCATGCCAAATGGTTTCCATGGTATTTTAATGTCACTCGTATTAGTTATGTTCTCATTCGGTGGGGTTGAATTAGTGGGTATTTCTGCAGGAGAAGCAAAAAATCCTAGCAAGTCCATTCCATCAGCGATAAACAACATCGTTTGGCGTATTTTAATTTTCTACATTGGGGCGCTAGGCGTTATGATGGTTATTTATCCTTGGAACGAAGTTGGCTCAGAAGGTAGCCCGTTCGTTCAAATTTTCGATTACGTTGGCATCCCTGCTGCGGCTCACATTATTAACTTTGTCGTCATTACAGCTGCAATGTCTGCCTTTAATAGTGGCTTATATGGTTCAGGACGTATGCTACACAACTTATCGGTACAAAAAAATGGTCCAGAATATTTTAAAACAGTAAGCAAAAACGGTAGTCCGAGTCGAGGGATATTATTTTCGTCAGCTGTGTTATTAATCGCGGTTGTCTTAAACTATGTAGTACCTGAAAAAGTGTTTATCTATATTTCTGCAGTTGCGACGGTTGCAGTTATTACAAGCTGGATGATTATTTTATTAGCACAATTGAAATTTAGGAAGTCAAAAACGAAAGAGGAAGTAGCCAAACTGAAATTCAAAATTCCGCTTTACCCACTTTCTACGTATATTGCTATTGTATTTTTATTAATGGTGATTGTGTTAATGGCGTTTATTCCAGATATGCGTGTTGCCCTATATGTGGCACCAGTTTGGTTTTTCATCTTATATATTGGCTACAAAGTAATACATGTTAAAAAGTAGTTACATCTTTTATACTGATACTTCTACTGGCAAATTGTTAAAAATTCATTTTGGTATACTCGATTCATTACGTTTATCTAAGATTTAATAATTTTTAGCCATTAGTAAAGAATGTGATGAGTGCCTTCCTTTATGAATAGGTTCATAATAAAATTGATCTGTATTTAGACAAAAAAGGAGGGGCATGATGGAAGTAATATATTTGGCTGGTGGATGTTTATGGGGCGTACAAGCTTTTATAAAAACGCTACCAGGAGTTACGTTTACAGAAGCAGGAAGAGCGAATGGAACAAGTCGTACGCTTGAGGGCGATTATGATGGATACGCTGAATGTGTAAAAACAGGGTTTGATCCAACAGTTGTAACCATTCGAGATTTAATGGGCTATTTATTCGAAATCATTGATCCTTACAGTTTGAATAGACAAGGACAGGATGTTGGCGAAAAATATAGAACAGGCGTATATAGTGAAAATCCTGAGCATTTAAAAGAGGCGAAGGCATTTCTTAGAGAGCGAAATGATTACGAGCTTATAATGGTTGAAGTGTTGCCCCTTACAAACTATGTCAGAAGTGCAGAGGAACATCAAGATAGATTAACCAGATGTCCAAATGATTATTGTCATATTCCCGCAGAAATTTTAAATAAATATAAATAACGGAATTACGAGACCTTTCTATGTTATTAGTGCGTCATTTGGATTATCAGGTTATGTATTTGCTAAAACGCAGAAAATTAGAAGGAAATGATCAATATCAGAAAGTGCTATTGATGAAACAAGAAAGCATATTACTGTTAACCCCGTCCTAACTTGGAACGGGGTTATTCTTATTTAGAAGGGTTAAAATTGTCACTTTACAAAAGCGGAACTATTTAATTTTGATAAAGGGAAGCATTACGATTTTAAGTGAGATTTTCCCCCTAAAGAGCCATGATGTTCAAAAGGTTCAGCAATTCCATATAGAGAGTTTGGATTAAATCATTTTTAGCAAAGGAGTATATCAAAACTTTATTACTTACAGCACCCTTATATTGGTATAAAGTAGTAAATGTAGAAAATTTACATAGATATTACATAGTGTTGAAAGGTTGAATGTTAATATGAAAAAAAGTTGGTTGTTATTATTCTTCATGGTATTGATGTGCGGATGTTCAAATCAATCCAAGGAGAAGCCTGGGGTCGAGGCTAGCGGCGAACAAGAAGCGGCATCTAAGTTGGCACAGGAAAAGCAGTTGGTAGATCGTCAATTATATGAGAAATTATCTGAGGCTGTTGAGACAATAGGCTATACATACGATATGCAAACATTTGCTGATAATGAGTATAATCAGGGCGTTTTATATTCAGAATTAATCGATTTTGATAATGATGGGGTTCAGGAGGTTTATGCCTTCATGAAGGGAGTAGACTACCCATTATCTGCATATACACATCGAAATAAGGATAATTATATCCAAGAAGTTTGGACGGGAAATACGAACGGTGAAAGCGCTATTCTATCTTTTTCAAGTGAAGTTGATCAATTGGTCTGCTCAGCCTGTGATATGAATGTGTCTTTAGTCAAAGGTCAGGATGGTCGAACGTTCATCAAAATGTTCTCCAATCAAACAAGTCAAGGTACTACGGTTGACAAGATCTGGATTTATGCCAAGGAGCCAACTAACTCAGCAATGGAGTTAGTTATTACTGGCTATACAATGGATAATAACAATGTAGTGGGTATCGATTATTTTTTAAATGGTGAAGTAACAGATCAAGCCACATATGACACAGCTTTTGCCCCATATTTAGGTGAGGAACGTTCCATATTGATTAGTAATTTTTCCGAGAAAAAATATGGTTTCGATTATACTAGCCCAGCTAGCAATGTTGGCACAGTCCTTGCTGCCCTCGCACCGAGCGTAAATAGTATTGTTGGGCAAGAAGCTTTGCTAGAAAAGAAGAAAAGGGAAGAAATCGTCAGTGCCTTAGAGGAATTTAATACAAAGAGACGCATCCATCATCAAGACAAAAAAGTCGTCCAATCTTTAGTGTTAGATGTTATTCAAAAGGCCAATCTTGACCATGAGTATTCAGACATGAGTGAAATGGTTTTTGATGGGGCCTCCGTCCAAGCAAAATACAAAGAAACATTTGGCGTTGACTTAGATATTGAGAAGATGAATTTCCCTTCCAGAGAGAGCCAGTCCATTATGTCTTATGAAGCAGGGAAGTTTTATATCTATCCAACTGGTTTTTATTTCGATGCTATTGACCGCCATTTTCAAGATGTCTATAAAGTCAGAGACGATTTATTCTATGTGACCATCTTAGATAATGAATTTAATCATACTGAATACTCACTCTCAAAGGATACAAATATTATACCAGAGGAAATGTTTGCGAAGGATATTGCAAGTTGGCCTAAGGAAGCACGTATTTGGCTAAAACCAGGGATACAAAGATATGCTGTGGTGAAATATATGGATGGGGTACCGAAAGTTCAATACCTCGGTGCACAAAACTTAACAGATCAACAAATAGAGGCATTCTAGGTTTCGTTAGCAATACCCTAGATTGAAATATGGTAAAATGAACAAAAGCATAAGGTTTGGAGGGATGATATTGGCAGAAAAAAGGTTAAAAGTTTGTGAAAAAGGACATCCATTTTACAAAAGCACAGATTGTTCAAGCTGCCCTACCTGTGATCAGGAAAATAAACCTAGCAGTGGCTTCCTTTCCAAATTGAGTTCACCTGCAAGAAATGCATTCGTACACGCAGGTATTGATACGTTGGAAAAACTATCTATGTATACGGAAAAGGATATCTTAAAATTACATGGTGTTGGACCAGCCTCCTTACCGATTATGAGATCATCATTGAAAGAAGAAGGCTTGTCATTTAAATAAGTGAGGGGGAAGACAACAATGTCAACGAAAGAATTGTCACAAGAGCAAACCGAGGAACTAATCAATACTTTGCAAGTTCGCTTCGAGAAAAATACATCTCGCCATGAAGGGCTTGATTGGGCAAATGTCCAAGCTAGGCTAGAGGCTAATAGGGAGAAACTATGGTCGCTCCACGAAATGGAGGCAACAGGCGGTGAACCAGATGTAGTAGGCTATGATGCAAACACGGACGAGTTCATTTTTTATGATTGTTCTGCGGAAAGTCCTAAAGGTCGCAGAAGTTTATGTTATGACCGTGAAGCATGGGAATCTAGAAAAAATCACAAGCCTGAAAATACGGCTATGGATGTTGCCAAGGAAATGGGCATTGAGCTGTTAACAGAGGAGCAATATCGCCAACTACAGGAGCTTGGCAAGTTCGATTTAAAAACATCCAGCTGGGTACAAACACCTGACAACATTCGCAAACTAGGCGGTGCCATCTTCTGCGACCGTCGCTATGACATGGTCTTTATGTATCACAATGGCGCAGAATCCTACTACGCAGCAAGAGGCTTCCGTGGATCGTTAAGAGTTTAAGAAATAAAGGCATATGTCCGATCTGTGGATGAGCATATGCCTTTTTTTATAGAGAATTTTATTTGTTTAAATCAATAATTTTGACATATGGCCTTTTACTTCTTTTGATATATTTAATGTGATTCACACAAGCTCCAAATGCTGAAAACATGATGAATAAAATAGTGATGATACTTGGAATCGACAAATAAATTGGCATGATAATCCAAATTAAAAGTAAAGCATACCAAGAGATAACAAAACTCTTACTATGTCGCCACTGTTTCATTTACGACGCTTCCTTTCTGTATTGGCGATAAACTTACTTAAACAGATATTTATTCAAATGTCATAGACCAATTCCCATCAGCCGTTATATCAAAGTAGTAAATTGAAGTATCCTCTACTTTTTGAACTTTTGAGCCACTGTAAGTACCAATTTCATTAGCTAATAAAACGCTGTCATTAGCTTTCACTACAAAATTCCTAGAGCCGTCATGCGTGAAAGCAACGGTTTTAGCACCTTTTGAAATATTCATAAATACTACGCTATCACCTGTACCTGTAACTTTGCCTTCAGGTGCAACCTCAGCAGGAATCTCTTGGGACATATTAATCGTCCATGGACCACTTGCTGTTACTTCATACTGATATTCACCAGTGGGTACAGCATAAATTTTCTTACCAGTGTAGTTACCAATCTCATTAACAACTAATTTGATCATGTTAGCATTAGCGTCTAATAGTTTAACAGCAAAATTGCTAGACCCCTGATGAGTTGCATCTACAATAACGAAACCCTTCTCTAATTTGAATTTCTTCGTAGCTGTATCACCAGAGCCATTTATTTTTAGAGCTTCTAGTTTAGCGATTCTTTCAGCTTCAGCTTTTGCTCGAACTTCAGCTTCTTCTTTTGCCTTTTGTTCAGCCAATGCTTTTTCTTCAGCTTCCTTTGCTTCACGAGCAGCTTTCTCTTCTGGGGTTTCTTCTTTAGGTTTTGTCACAGTTTCCACTTTTTCATGGGTGGCAGCTTGTTTACCTGATTCTGTTCCATCAATAGGCGTTAATATGAATCCAACAATAAATATAACAACTGAGATACCTAATACAAGTCCGCCCTTCATTTTTTTCTTTTTAATAAGTCCAATCACTATTAATACGAGACCTACAATAAAACCTAAAAAACCTAAAAATGCCAATAATAACGACATATTTCCATAAAACCTCCTTTTATATTACTATATAGGAAAGTATAGGTAGATGTATACAGAAAATGAAAAGAAGTAGCTAAGTATATTGACACTGCACGAAATAATTTATATTGTAGTTACTAAAAAGGGGGTGGGAATTTATGTTAAATTGTTTAAAAATTATTTTTTCCATCACAGGCATATCTTTAGCAGCTTACGGACTAATCACACGAGATTTCCAATTGAATTACCTCATGATATTGTTCTTAGGCTTTTTCATGTTCACTTTAGGTATTCAAGAATTTCAAAAACAGCGAACAGTTTATGGTTGGTTCCTAATGGGGGTATCTATATTTTCAATCTATGTGTCCGTTCAGAGCTTTGTCTTGATTTAAAGGAAGCAACCACTGTTAATTTTCGTAATACCATACATCAATCAAGTCCTTCCAGACACTTTCATAAATCACTTCCAAAGTATATAATGGCCCTTCATCTGGATGGGATTCAGTTAAAATTTGCATGGCATTTTTTTCTGTCGATGTCATGTTCAAATGTTCGTCTTTACCTCACGATTTGCCCCTTGTCCCATCATTATTATTTTTAGGATTTCATCAGGAAATGCAAATGTTTTTTCCTCCGTTTTAACTGTTTCATTACACCCTGCCAGCAATAACAAAATAAATAATAAGAATATTTTCTTCATTATTTTCCTAGATATTTTATAGATTTGATGGGTCAGACCCGCTCATCGCTTATACCAGATATTCATATGTTATAATTTACATAAATTACATAAAATGAGGTGATGTGATGGAGAATGAAAAATTAGTTTGCAAGGCTTGTGGTCGAGATAAATTTACGACTGGACAGGTGGGTGGTACTACAAGCCAAGGCAATATACGACCTATTGGCGCAATTATGGCGGTAGGGTCACCACTCCAAATGACTTTTTGTAAAAGCTGCGGGGAAGTTGCTTCATTTAAAGTGGTAAAACCACAGAATTTTAAATAATGGTTGAAAGGGTCACTGATAGGAAAGTGATCCTTTTTATATAGTGGACGTTTAAAAGGGGATAAGGATTTAAAAGCATACATATGTTCACTTTGGTTAATTGAATACCATGATATGAAACCTGACTTACAAGACAAAACACCCTCTAATAGGTTAAAGGGTGTTTAAAAACTAGATAGAATTTCGATAAGCTCTCAAAGTTGAATGTAAGTTTGAATTCGAACTTGAGATTGATTTTTTATAGTTATACATACCTAATGGGCTTAAATGATTAGAACTAGATCCTAATAACCCTTGCTTTACTGCGCTTTTTAACGTTTCAATTTGTTTGCTAGATAGTTTAGAAGTTTTACTTTCTTCAAGAATTTTATTTACATTATTTATTTTTTCTTGTTCCTCTTTCGATGTAGCTTTAACTTCCTTGCTCATTTGTCGTGTCAACCCATAATACTTTGACGAGGACTTTCGTGACATTAAATATTGCATAGTAGAGAAATTGGTCGTCATCATGATAAATTATCACCTTCCTAATCACATTTTTAGTTCCATAGTTGTTATCGTACTGAACTTGAAAAGATTTAGTATATTTACTTTTTTTAGTAATTGAATTTCAGGTTTAATCAGAACAGATGATGGCACCAGTAAGCATTGAAAAAACGTGGTGAAATACTATCAAGAACACAGTATTAAGTCAGTTGGATATAAACTATCATAACTACCACTGCCGAAGAAGCATATATTGAATATGAAAAATTTGCAATATCAATATATATTGAACGGATGGTTTGAATTACAGAAGGAAAAAAAGTAATAGGTAAAGAATATTTATTGTGGAAGACCCTATTAAAACTAGATGAGTTTGTTGATAGGAGGGATACAATTTAACAAGTAATTTGTGATGTGAAATAGAGCTCTAAGTAAAGTGAGAAGTCGCTGTACAAGCAAAGAATAATTCTAAGCTGTTAATAATTAAACAATTAACAGTACTATTAACGTTTGTTAATAGAAACGACATTAAATGGCTATAAAAATTAATAAGTGAAGATGAAAGATACTTATTCCAAACTAAACTAAGGAGTGTTATTTTGAAAAATATTATTATTAGCATAGTATTCTTATTAAGCTTTGTCGTTTCATTTCTTTCAATAAATACAGTCACCTTTGCTGCAGTTGATTTCTCTGATATTGAGAATTCCTATGCAAAAAATGCTATCAACGAGTTAGTTGAAAAAGGCATTATAAATGGTTATCCAGATGGTGAATTTAGACCAACATCAGCAATTACAAGACAAGATTTTGCTATAATTTTAGCGAAAGCACTGAATTTGAATCTAACTAACTCTCCAAGTACTCCAACATTTACAGATATTCCAACAACTCATTATGCTTATCCAGCTATCGAAGCAGCAGTTAAAGCTGGATTAATAAATGGGATAGGTGATGGGAAGTTCGGCGTTGGCTCAGGTTTAACACGTCAAGAAATGGCCACTCTATTTGCTAGAGCATTAGGTGGTGAAACTAATGGCCTTGGCGAACAACTTACTTTTGCTGACCAGCATAAAATTTCTGCTTGGGCAAGGGATGCGGTAGGTTTTGCAGTAGCATCAAACCTAATGACAGGCGATACATTAAATCGTTTCAATCCACAAGGAATAGCTGAAAGACAACAAGTTGCCCTTGTTGCTTCTCGATTTTTAAAGCAGATTGATAAAGTAACACCAGAACCAGAACCAAAGCCAGAACCAAAACCAGAGCCAAAGCCAGAACCAAAGCCAGAACCAAAACCAGAACCAAAACCAGTACCAAAGCCAGAACCAAACTCAGACTCAGACTCAGTTCCATCACCAACACCAAGTGTAATTCCTGTAGTCGGGATTACATTGAATGAGGTGATAGAAAATCTTAAAATTGGTGAAACAAAGACACTAACAGTAACTGTTGTACCCGCAAATGCGACAAATAAACTTGTGAGATGGACTTCCTCAGATCTGAACGTTGCAACTGTTAACGGGCAGGGGAAAGTAATAGCGACTGGTATAGGTACTGTGACCATAACAGCAACAACGGTAGATGGACTAAAAACGGCTTCAATTACTTTCTCAGTGACCCATAGCAATGGTGCAGCGATTACTGGCGTAGGAACGTCATCATCTGTTTTACAACTGGGAGAAACTACTAGTAGAACAGCAGAAACAACCGAATCAGGCACAATAACGTGGTCATCAAGCAATACAGGTGTTGCAACAGTTCATTCAGGTACAGGTGAAATTACTGCTCACACACCAGGTATCACAACCATTTCGTATACAAGTAGTAATGGTAAAATGAATTCTGTGAGTCTCACTGTATATGATGAGGCAACAGCAAAAAGCCCAACATATTCGCAAGTACTGCAAATGGATGAAGTAATAACAGCTTCAGTAGGAGCAGGCTTATCTGCAACAGCAACAAACAAAAGTTTTGTAGCTGAACCAACAAGTGTAGCGACAGTGAATGCTACAACTGGCCAAGTAACAGCTATAAGTGCAGGTAGCTCAGTTATTACGTATGTAGGAATGGATGCTAATGGCGTAGTAATTGAAAAAGGTACGACAACTGTGACAGTTCATCCACAAGCAACAGTAGCAGCAATACCCATGGTGCCAGCACCTTATTCAGTTATTGGCTGGGGCTCAGCAGCAACTAATTTTACGCCTCCAGGAGTCGGACAATCCATCATCTGGACTGTAACAAATGGTACAGGAGCTGCAACAATTCAGCAAAGTACAGGGGCTATAAGAGGTGTTACAGCTGGTGATGTAACGGTAAACTATAAAATAGTAGATAATAACACTAGAGTAGTAGCTTACAAGTCAGCACCCGTAACGGTAACAATTCCAGATACACCAAGAGTTAATATTTCACCACCATATGTTGATGGTGGGACATTTGGTGGACCTTATTCCATGTCAACTAATGTGAATTTGACGGTTGCCATAACAGGGGAAAACAATTCAACTGTCATTTTCAGTAATCCGAGAAGTAATGATGACAATATTGCCACTGCAACGATTACGGGTCCAAATCCTTCTGGACATGTTTTTTTAAATGTGCAGAAGATTGGTACAGGAGAAGCTCAGATAACATTTGATTACACAGATATTAACAATAATACTGGGTCGATGACATGGATTTTTAATTTTCAATAGAACTAATTTTACAAGCTAAAGGATGCGTCTATGGACGTGTCCTTTTATAGTGTCGTTCAAAAGAGGCATTGACTAATCATTCCCTCTTTTTTCAGCATAAAGTCGGCAATAAAATCATCACAGCTTGGCGAGCAGGCATTCATATATAGTGAACCTCCAAGTAAATTAAGCGAAGCGAAAACAAAGCCAGTTTGATACAAAGCATGTCGCGTGTCGGTCAATGTATTGATACGGACCGATTGAAGCATTTTGGTGCAAAAGCATGGCTTATGTAAATATTATAAGCATACCGTTAGCAGAAACGTTTGAACGGCTTGAGTCCTTTCTACTTACAGTTGTTCATTTTGACAATTATGTGAATGGTTTCACCTAACTAACTTTAAATTGTTTTCAAGGGTTTTTGAAGAAAATTCACAGTAAATATTACTTTAGATGTACAAGTAATGCCTTGTACGCCAATAATAAGGAAGGATAAGTGACGTGATTTGGCGTGATTTGTTTTTTATTTATAAATTACGCCAAAATATACATAATAAACGCCAAAAAAATGGCGTTGATTGAGTATTGATTTAGAAAAGTTAAGAATGTTAGGATAAAATTACCTCGAGGGATATTTACTATAGTAATTCAACAACTATTACTAAATAGATTACAATAGGAGTTTATTTCATGAGAAAATATAAATTAATAACTATTTTAATGATCACAATGACGTTACTTTTTTCAGGGGTCTCTAGTTCGTATGCAATTAGTACTGTTGAAAGTATGAATCAAGAACGAAAATTAGAAAATGATTTAGCAGAAGCACTTGAATTGATTTTTGACAAAGCAGTTTTAAAAAATAATAAAGAAGTTATTGTAGGTTATGATAGAGAAATAATAGAGACAGAATTAAAAGGTAATTCTATGAAAGAGGCGATCATTGAGGGATTAGAAGTAGAAAACCTACTAATTTCTTCTGAAGACGTTAATATAATTTCTGAACCACAAATTACACTATTTGCAGTAGCTTGTGAATGGCATGGTAAAAGAGAAACAATGGAATTTAGAGCAGCAGAAAATGAATGTATTAAAGAAGGTTTATCGAGTTATTTTGGTATTGCTACATCATTAACGATTATTGTTGATGCAATTAGAGCATCTAATTTCAAACAAGCTGCAAAATTAATTTTAAAAGAGTTTCCTAAAAAAGTTGCAGGTGCAACACTTCCAGGTTTAGTAATAAATCTTAGTGTTATCTCAGTAAGCTGTTCTACTAAAATGAACAAACTATTCCCAGGAAGTTCTAATTGTGAATAAGGAAAAATAAAATATGAAATTAATCAGGAACTTTCTAATTTATTTTATAGTCGGTGCGATAATTATAAACATTTCTAAGTTTATTTATAATAAAGAGGACTACTATTTTGATAGTAAAGAGACGATAATGTACGGTATTATTACTATGGTTGTATTTCTCATAATGGATTATGTAAGAAATATAAGTAAGTCCAAAAGTAAATAATTTTGTGATAAACCCAGGTATTCAATAATTTTGAGCCTGGGCTTTTTCCTTTTGTATTATTGGTATATTTAGTAATTAAATATTACTTTATATGAATACATACTAGAAGCGATGAAACATAATGAAAGCTTTGATTGTTCAAATTGTGCAATCATAAAAAAGTCACACCCCCCGAAAATCCACGAAATCAGGCGAAAAGCATGTCTTTGTACATTCACACAAAACCTCTTTGCGAATACATATGAAAGAGGGTAAAAGCATGAACGCTTATGATGAATGTATGCGTTCATGCTGTCTTGATATATCAACGTTTATAGGGGTTTTTTGAGGTTGGTTTTTTAAAAAAAGTCACGGAAAGTAAACATTTATTCTTAAGTTCTTTTTGAATAAAGTTTAGGTCTAAAAAAAATTTAGAGCAACATTAAAAATAAAGTATAATATATGTAATAAATAGGTTTTACTAATTAATTTAAACACTTTAAGAAGCGAGTGAGATAGAATATGATACTTGTAAATGGAATTATTATGTATTTAGCAACAGTTGGTATAATGTTGCTTATTTTGAAAAAAATTAGTTTTGTTATGCTAAAGGTACAAAATAAATTAAAAGAATTTTTAAATCGAAAACAATTGAACTACTTAAATAATAGACAATTAAAAAATCTCATTAAAACTATAAAAATAGAACTTTTTTTATTAAATATACTTAATAAATTTATTCAAGGTTTCCCCTCTAAAGAGGTAAAGAATTACACAAATGAAGAAACTACATACTTTATAAATGGAAATGTAGAATACTATAAATTTTATTTAATTAAGTTCTTACCTATTAATATTTTTAACGTATTAATAGTATTATGTATATTACAATTATTTTATGAAATACCGATAGTTAGTTACATATTTAATATTAATTTACCAACATTCAAAGAGTTGAAAACTTGGATAAGTTTAGCTTCACCACTAATAGTAATTTTAATAATTGTTCTAGCATTTTATTTTTTAAGCCCATCTGGATTAATAAGAACTACAAAAAAAGCTGTTCATAAAGATAATTTAAAAACGCAAATTGAATTTCATTTTAAACATAAAGGGTTATTTTATAGGGCGTTACGTACTGCTAACCAAAATGTAGGATATATTATTAATAATCAGAAGGATTTTATTGAAAATAGAATACATAAAAAAGCTTTTTATTTAGAAAATTTACTTGATATTGATGAAATTTCATTATTGGCAAAAGCAATCAATAATTTTAAAGTCGAAAATTCCAATTTGGAACTATTTACTTTCGGGATTAGTCATAAGGTTTGTTATGATTTAGAAAGAGAATTTTCTAAACAAATGGATGAAAAAGAAATTTCAGAAATACTGCAAAGTATTTTTATTACAAAAGAATCCTTTAA
>NZ_LDUJ01000002.1:0-90732 GCF_001043675.1 Lysinibacillus sp. LK3 | reverse complement strand
ACTCTCCATACAGAGAGTGACAGGGATGCTAACAGCACCGTCATCAGCAAAAGAATTTCAATCCACACTCTCCATACAGAGAGTGACTTCTTCAAACATGCTAAGACTGTTATAAAAATCATTTCAATCCACACTCTCCATACAGAGAGTGACTTATCGCTAACGAGGACATGAAACGTCTAAAGAATTTCAATCCACACTCTCCATACAGAGAGTGACACGGTGGAGGGAGTACCGATCCTAACGCCCTAAAATTTCAATCCACACTCTCCATACAGAGAGTGACGTTTCTATGTTTAACTCACCTTCAATTTTTAAATTTCAATCCACACTCTCCATACAGAGAGTGACGCTGCTGTGTAATTTCAGACATGAGTTCTTCAGGATTTCAATCCACACTCTCCATACAGAGAGTGACTGCAAAAATGAATAAATTTTTAATATAACGTCTTTAATATTATCATTCCTTAAAAATACATGAGCATTTCAAACTAACATTGTTTTATCTAACAAGCATTTTCACTAATATTTCTGGTGCGAATCGTGCTATAAAATCATGTTCGCTTACCATCCGCACATTCCCTTATTATAGCAATAATTCCCTGTTAAAAAAACCAACAACAACCGAATTCCCTCGGTCATTGCTGGTTCTTTTCATTTACATTATTTCTTGCGTTTCACAAATACAATAACAAAAATAGCGGCTAGTGCTGCTAGGATAGCGATCATCCAAACTGTGTTTGAGTTGGATGCTGTGTCATCTGCTGCGGCTGCTTGTTGCTCTTCTCTTGGTGTAGCGTTCGAAGACTCCATTTCTTTGGCATCCTCTTTCACCACTTGTGCAGTGCTAATTTGCACATATTGTAGTGTTGCTTCATTCGAGTCGGATGCTTCATGCTCGTGGCTGTCGCCATGGCCTTCTGCATGATCCCCGTGGCTTTCCTCTTGCCCACCGTCATGACCATGATGGTGATCCGCTGCTGTTGTAAAAATAGAACGTTCTAGCTGTTGCCCTACCCAGCTTTTGGCATCTGTTGAATCGGCAAAGATGCGAGGGTGTCCTGACAGCATGTATGTTTTACCGTCGATGATGATTCCTGTTTGGTCACCTGTGACAACGTCTTCAATCGTACCCGTTGGTCCTTCTGCAAAGCCGCCCATTTGAATAAGCGTATGTCCGCCCATATCAAATGTTAGGTGCTCTGTTAAGAATGCAATGTACTCTTCTTTCGTCATGGTTGCGTCAGGATTGGCTAGCTCAAGTTTATGATGAAAAAGTGCTGTATTTATTTCCTTGTACGTAATATCTCCCTCTAGCGAAGACACGTAATCCTCTTTTTGAGCTGCTTGTGCTAGCTCATCCACTGTTGCTCCCTCAAGGCCGAAAAAGCCACCTACCCAGCCTGCAAAGTCCTTGCGTGAAAGATTGTCTGTTGGGTTTAAGGCCATATCTTTGCCATTGTACCCAAGAAGCCCAATACTGTGTAGTATCATAATGTCCTGAATATTGGCGGCTGTTTCAGGGACATCCGTGAATAGTGTACTTTTATCCATCGTATGGGCGTAGGCAACGGGTGCCATGAATAAAGTACTCATCAATAATAAAAGTAAATATTTTCTCAAAATGATTCCACCTTCCAATGCCTTAGTATACAGATGAAATGTGAGGGAAGTTTGAAATCCACAGGTAATTTCTATAGCTTAAATTGACGAATCAGGGCGTTTAGTTGTTCAGCCATTTCTGCTAAATGCTCGGCACTATGTTTAATTTCCGCCATGGAGCTTGCAGTTTGCTCAATGGTAGCCGATGTTTCCTGAATGCCTGCCGCTGATTGTTCGGAGACAGCAGCAATTTCATCGACTGCTTTATTAATCGTGACAGTATTGTGAACAACCTCAGCTAGCTCCACTGACATACCTTCAATGCCTGTCGCAATGGCCTCAATAGCATCCGCAATTCGATTGAATGTTGTATTGGTTGCGGCCATTTGTGTTGTGCCCTTTTCGACTTCCTCATAGCCTTGCTCTAGCGAGGAGGTTACTGTATCGGAATCATCCTGAATTTTTCTGACAATCGCTGTAATATCATCGACGGAGAAGGCGACCTGTTCGGCTAATGTTCGAACCTCGTCGGCCACCACGGCAAAGCCTTTCCCCTGTTCCCCAGCTCTAGCTGCTTCAATCGCTGCGTTCAATGCGAGTAAATTAGTTTGGGCAGCAATCGTTTGAATGACCGCTACAAGCTTAGAAATCTCCTGTGTTTGCTTACTTAAGCCATTTACCTGATTCACCGCGTCCTTCACTGTATGCTGGATGGCTTCCATTTGTTTGGTGGAAGTGGTCATTAAGCTTCTACCTTCTTGTGTTAAAGCCTTTACATTCTGCGAATACTGTTGAACATCTTTACTGCCGTGATGAACCGTAGTGACTTTGCTAGTAAAATCATTCATGGCGGAAGCGACATCAGAGGCATGATCTGCCTGTAATTCTGTCCCACTTGCCATTTCTGTAACCGTATGAACAATTTGCTCTGTCCCTGTTTTGACCTCAGAAGTCGACTGAAGAAGCTCCTCACTATGTGCCGCTACATAATTGGACACCGTTTGAATGTGCTTTAATAGACGATTTAAAATATCTGACATCGTATTGGTCGCTTCCATCAGTTGCCCTACTTCATCCTTCGATTGAACCTTCAAAGGCGGCTCACTTAAATCGCCATTGGTCATTTGTTGCATACGCTTGGTTAACGTCACGATTGGTCTTGAAATACCACGAGCACTTAATAGCTCAATTATCACTGCTAGAAGAACAATCACAATACCTACGATAATGGCGATTCGCTGTTTCTGCTCTCCAGCAGCAATACTGTCCGTCCCTACCTCATTAATGGCTAGCTTCCGTTGCGCCGCTAAGTCTTCGTAGCCTTCACGAATGGTCGTAGCTGTGTCATCCATTTTTGTGAGGTTTTGGGTAGCCAGCTCGGTGTTCCCTTGATCATATACCGCAAATACCTCTTGCTCAATATAACGGTTCCATTCCTTAGACATTTCCGCAAATTGTCCGAATTCGCCTGAGGAAGATAATGCTGACCGCTTTTCTTCATTGCTTAGTTCCTTTGCAACATTATCCTGAAATATCTCTTTATACTTTTCTCTCCCAGAAAGCACATAGCCTCTAGCTGCCGCTATTCTTAAATCAATGGACTGTGCCTGCTCGTAATCGATGATTAATAGTTGTAATTCTTGCTGTACAATTTGCTCTGTCGCATCATTGCTTTGCTTGATGGCAAAGTAATTGTAAACAATGTATCCTATCATGATTGCAATCACAATGCTAAAGGAAAAAACAATGCGTCTACTGATTGTTTTGAACTTCATTTGCAAAAACCCCTTATTTTCCTAATCTATTCCATCCTTAAAAATCTACCATTTAATTAGGACGATTAGCGGTTTTAGGAATTTTTGCTATATTTCCAGAAATAACTTGGTCAATATAATGTTTTTTATAGCATCTTTTATCGCACGCCTTTAGTACTATCCTTAATCCCAGCTATTGAACATTACTTCGCCAATGGTTTGACTATTAAAATAAGAGACGTATTTCCATTCTGTAGCAGATAGGCTATGGAACGCCTCATCCTTTGTTAGTAATGTTGTAAGTGTCTCCGCTTCCAAGCATTTTCGCATAGGAAAATATTTATGCAGGTGAGGCTTGGATAAAAAGGTAAAGCTATTCACCTCCTGCTTGGCAAATGCGATGTACGGCATCAAACGATGATGAAGAATCGTCAGTGTTTCTCCATCGATTTCAATCACTGCCTGCATATAGACAAAGGGCGCTTGATCAATAAATTGCCTTACTTTCGCTCGTTGTTCGCTTGTCACTAAATGGTACACCATCGACTGAAACATGCGCATGTCCTGCTCAATTAAATGCGCTGCATCGAAACCAGAAATTCCTTTTGTTAAACGCAAGCCTTCCATCACTCCTTGTTATTTGTCTCTATAATAGGACCTTCTCGTTCGGTTGAGGAAATTCCTGCCAATCTATGCATTTCTTTTAATATGATAATCAATTTGTAGGAATGGAATACCAAATAACGTCATCTGATAACGTGCTGACAATGTCTTGTCATCTACCGCAGAAATTTGAAAATCCTCCTGTAGGGGTAGCCTCATCACATTTTTTCCTATCGCCAAATAAATTCCTGCATCTCCATCATGGCGACTTGTTAGGTGTAACTGACCATTTTCTTCATAGGTATACAAAATGCCAACCATTGTTGAGAACGGGAGTGGTAAGGCTATATTCATATAGGTCGTTTCGTCGCTTGTGTGCTTCGAATAAATCGCGACAAAAACGGTTTGCTGATGAATTGTCCGAATCCATGCACGTGGAGACGGACGGCTATCTCGTGCAGAATCGACCTGAACAATGCTACCCGTCATCTCAACTGGCTTACTGGAAAAGGGTAAATTGAGCTGTTGGAGCAAACGGCTCATTCCTTGATACAGAAAGGCAAAAGGTCGAAACCAAGCCTTCCATTGCACCGTCGAAAGCAGCCGATAGGTCGTCGTATACTCATAAAAATGTGGAATGACAGGCGGTAGCTTTGTAGTATCGACAAAATCCTGTAAGGCATCGACCAAGCCAGGGTGTGGTATATTCTCATGATGTAGCTTCCCGCGAATTTGGCTTACAGGGAACTCAAACGGACGCTGTGTTGTTGGGGGGACAGCCATTAGCCAGGCGATGACCCCTATCCCCCCAAAGAAAACACCATTGATCACACCATGGAATTGAAGCATTTCTGGAATGCCGATGGAAACGTTTCCGCTGACACGACTGTAAACATACAGACAAGATCCAAGAATCGTCAGACAGAGCGCTCCATAGGAAGTCCTCAGCAATAGCTCCTGTCCAAACGGAAGCTTTGTTTTGAGCGCTACGAAAAACAAGCCGTAAATGGCGAAAATATAAAGAGCGACGGCGATGATTTCGATGAGAATGGAAAAGGCAATACCTACCGCAACAAGGATTGGTCCTGCCAGCAACATCATCACCATCACACGGTAGCCGCTACTATCATGTAATCGACCTAAAAGTCCGACTGAAATGGGTAATAAACAAGCCGAATAATGAAAGTGAATGGCCGTTAACCACGTTATTAATGGTGAAAAACCAGTATCCATGTTGGTGACATAGGCGAAAAACCACAGACCACCGAGGGCTAGGTAGAAAAGCCCCATGTCGATAGCAAACTCCGCAATATTTGTAAAACCTCGTTGTAAAAATCTTTTCACGCCTTGCATGGCGATATAGAAGGTATACAGTACATACATGCCTGCCAAAACATTAACCAAAACGCCATCCGTCGACCAATGCAGCAGTGTAACGGCTAGCATCATCCCCAAAATAATGGCTGTGCCGACTTTCTGAACATCCACAACCATTGATACCATGGTGGGAACGAAAACTAGTTGAGCAACGGTTAGTAACCATAAGTAATTGGGTTGCCCACTAAGCACAAAGCAAATCACCGTGAACAAAATCCCTAGTAAAAAAATGAAATTACTTCGATTGTTGTGTAAATTCACCAGCATACATCATGAGCCTCCCTATGAATGGATTATGGATGGAGACATGAATGGTAAAGACATTTTTCGATTCATCAAAGCCTTCCTCTACAATGACTCGACCCTCTAACAGTCTAGGCATCGGGCATTCGAAACGCGAGAGGACAAAGCGCTGCTTACCTGAACGAATGACCAATGTCCCCGCTCGTGTCACCGTAAAGTGCAAATCGGAATAAAAAAGAGCGGGTGTGCCTAAATAATCTTTCACAATTTTTTGAATTGGATCAATGGTCATCCTTGCATCAAAATGCCTTGTTTTCTGCGGGAAATAAAAGGTGCGCTCCCATAGCACGTCTAGTTCCCCACTTGGCAGGGCTCTGCATGTATTCGAAATAGTAAAGGGGATATCCTCCCCTGACTCTGGAAACAGAAATCGCGTTTTCGCAGCCAGTGTATAGAAGGGACACATCCATTTAGCACCAGATTTTATTTGATGCATCACGCCCTTAGCAAAAAATGATTCATCAATTGGTAACGCATAACGCTGTTGTAGCATCGGATGAAGTCTTGCAAAATCATCCCCTAATAATGTTTGATAGATCGTCATCCTTGTTATCCTCGCTTTCTTTTACAACTTTTAGCACTCGGTACATCCTTACTTAAGCTAAATCCGACAATCGACAACACCCATAAAGCACTATTAAAGGTAAGTGGATTAAAGGGTGCTTGTACACTTGTCGGGTCCGCAACAATAGCAGCTATCGTCAAGAGCGGAAAAACGATGATTTGCATGCCAAAGAGCCAGCGTTTTCCTCGCGGGTAAAGCCAACAAAAAGCAAAGAGAATTTCCGCAACCCCTATCCACATAACTAGCTGATCAGCATGTTTTAGTAATGAAGCGGTCATCTTTAATTCCTGCGGATGCATATGGATGATCTTCGGTACAAGACCATGATAGAACCAGACAAAGCAAAAGAATAGACACAGAAGCATCGTTAAAAAGAATCGACTATACTGTGCGGTAGGATTTTCTCCTTTTTCTAGCCATCTTTTTAAAACGTCAAAGCTGAGTGCCGTCGCCCACCCCATTAATGGACGAAAAAATAAATCAAAGAATACGCCAAGCTTGCCATAGCGTGTATCATAATCATATTGGGTCAGAAATGTCAGCCCCTGTTGATGCGGGATATATTGCCAATAGCCTTTTCCCTCCGCTATGGGTGAGCGCTTTTGAGGCGTACCAAAATGCAGTGAGGAAGTTCGCGTGCCATTTTCTTTATGATGCTCCCCCTTGCTTTCTCCCCAGCCGCTTACCTGTAAGCCTGGCATTACCTTCGTTTCATAGGTAAAACGCTGTGGCTCCTCGGGTGCTTTTTTCGGAATATATGTAATCGATGTAAAACGTAAATCCCATTGCTCATGCAGATGAGGATTTTGTGTATAATCCCACGCTTTCTCTATAGGAGCCTGAATGTCTATCTCGACATAAATAGGCTTTCTGCTCATAAACTCACTCCTTTTTTTGATGAAGCCACTATCATTATAGCAGTAAATTGATAACCTTCTATTAAATGGGTATGCTTATGACGTTTCTCAATAAAAATAAAAAACTTGAATCGAAATGATGACTTGCTGAGTCTAATGGTCGAAAAGGAGGCGATTTTCATTACGAGCACCCAACAAACTCTTGTAGCCTTAGCCCAACAAGGTGATGAGCAGGCGTTTTATCAGCTCATTGAGCAGGAGCAGCATAAGCTTTACCGAATGGCCTATGTCTACGTACAAAATGAAAACGACGCCGTAGAAGTTTTTCAGCAAACCATTATTCGAGCCTATGAGGGGCTACCGCAATTAAAGGAGCCTCACTATTTTGCCACTTGGCTTACCCGCATTATGATAAATTGCTGTAAAACCTATATTGCGAAGAAAAAAACAGTTATGCCTGTTGAACCACAAACTTTCGAGGATTTAACAAGCGCATCTCCTACATACATCGAAGAAGAGCTGGATTTATGGCAGGCTCTTTGCCAGCTCGAGGAAAAGTACAAAACGGTGCTATTGCTACGATTTTATCAAGACTACTCTGTCAAGGATATTGCGGCGATTTTGCAATGCCCTGAAGGTACCGTGAAAACACATATTCGCCGTGGCTTGCATGCATTACGACAACAATTAAAGGGGGCATATCTCGATGAGTGGGTTCAATCCGCTGAAAGAAGTCATTAATGCAATACCCATCCCTGAAGGACGTTTAACAGAGGTGCTACGTGTTGAAGGGATGTCCAAAATTTATCAGCAAAAGCATCATACTGTGAATGCCTTGAAAAATATCCATTGCACCATTTATCAAGGAGAAATGGTGGCGATTATGGGGACAAGCGGCTCTGGTAAAAGTACTCTTCTGAATATGATCAGTGCAATCGATGAGCCAACAGATGGAGCATTATTTTTATTTGGCAAAGAAGCGCAGGCTATTTATCAAGAGCCAAAAGCATCGCAATTTCGAAAAGAAAATATCGGCTTTATCTTCCAATCCTTTCATCTGCTAAAGGATTTAACCGTCGAGGATAATATTGCACTTCCCCTTATTTTAAATGATATTCCTAGCAAGGAGATTAAGGTGCGTGTGCAGCACATGATGGAAACCTTAAACATCGCTGCTTGGGCAAAGCATCGACCACATGAGCTTTCTGGTGGACAGAAGCAACGTGTCGCCATTGCGCGAGCGATTATTGCCAATCCTCCTATTTTACTGGCAGATGAGCCAACGGGGGCTTTGGATGTTCATACAACAGATGAAATTTTAGAACTGCTTGTTGCTCTGCAAAAAAAGAACCAGCAAACGATATTACTTGTCACACATGACCCCTATGTGGCTACCTATGCCAATCGGGTATTGTTCTTCCATGATGGGGCGATTGTGGATTCCTATCAAAACCGGCAAAATGAAGAGGATTTAGATTGTATTCTAATGAAATTCAAGGAAATAACGAGGGGGGATCGCTAATGTTTACGATGCGCAATATTGCCCTCAAGCTTTTTCGTGCCGCTTGGGCAAATGTCCTAACGAGTATTAGTATTATTACGATCTCGATTTGCCTGGTGATGACGATGACCGTCTACATTTGGAATGCGAATAGCCAGATGAAGGCAGACATCCAAGCATTGTATGGGGAAATGGATTTAATGGTTGGTTATAATCCCGATCAGCAAAAATTGTTGACGACAAATCAAATAGAAGAGCTTTCTACTCTAGCCGGTGTCACACAAGTGTCCCGCTTATCGATAGCTCATACAATCGTTGAACATGAAAAGTACACCGCATTTTATACCGTTGGCGTCGAAAATGATGACCTTGTGAAAAGTCGCTACCATTTTGCGGTCAATCTTGGACCGGATGATGCCATTCTTTCGGAAAATGTTGCCCGTCTTTTCAACAAACGAGTTGGGGACTCCATTCATATTCAATCAAAGGATTTTATCGTGCAAGAAATTTTACCGACGATGAAAGGCACTGACAGTCCTAATATCATCCTCTTAGCGAATGACGTAGTTAAGGCATGGATGAACAACAGTCAGCCACAAACGGCAGGCATATTTGCGCTCATTAAAACTGATGAGGGGCGTGCCAAGGCAGTAGGCGCAGAAATCAAACAACTGGATGAAACATTACGTGTTGATGTTATGAGTGATTACGATGTGATTAAAAGAAATTTACAGAGCTTAATGGTTTTTATGATTGTACTATCCGTTTTTATTTTACTCATTTCAAGTGTCCTATTGCTGTCCACATTCCAGCTATTATTTTATAAAATTAAAGAGCAGCTCATGATCTTACGGGCTCTCGGGGCATCCGTGAAACAGGTTGGACGTATAGTCAAGCTCCAACTATCACTGATCATTAGCTTTGGCGTTATGCTTGGAACAACGCTGAGCCTTGTGATAATAAAAAGCTGGCTACCACAATTAATTAGCTTTTTGCATTTACCCGAAGCTAAAACAGAGCTTCCTATTGTGTTTATTCTTTTAATTGCCCTTTCCAGCTTCATCATTCTTCAAGTGATGACAAAATGGCAAGTAGCGAAAAGCTCTCGACTACTGCCATTACAAATCGCGACAGATAATGAAAATTTAGAGCTGCGTTGGACAAAATGGAAAACAATTATTGTCAGTATTGTAGGTGTGTCAGCTACCTTCTTCTTTTTACAAGCCTATTTAGCTGGGACAGGAAGCGATCAAGGTGCCCTGTTTATTTTACTCGGAACACTACTTGTATGTGGGATTTTACTGTTACTAATCCCCTATCTATTTACAGCCATCCTTCATCTGGCTTTAAAGCCGATTCGAAGGGTACTTGGCAAGGAAGCCTATTTAGCATGCCAGCAGCTCATGCCACAAGTACGCAAAAATATGCCCGTGGTGCTCAGCATGATAGGATTAATGGTTATTTTAACCTTTGGAAGTTCATTAATGAAAACCTTACAAAACAATGACCTTGCCTACACAGAATCACAATACGAAACAGCCATAAAAATCAATAATGAATTAAATGATCCAACTATCACGCCTGCAATTATAGAGGAAATAGAAGCATTGCCAAGCGTACAGTACGCGTATACACAAAGTAATAATGCGTATATTGCTCTACAACTCGGCGATGAATGGCTACCAGAGAACTATACAACCATTGATATTAAGAAATTTATGCAATTAAAGAAGTTGCCTCAAATTGAGGAAGGAAATTTGCAAAATGGCCTTGTCGTGACAAAGGGCTTTGCCGAGCGTTATCATTTGGCAGTGGGTGATCGTGTAACGATGGGTACCTATGATTTTACTGCCCGGCAGGATATGCCTACTGGTGAGTTACAAATTATAGGAATTACTGATACACCTATTCACCGTGCTGATTTAATCGTTGATTGGTCATCATTCCTCACGGCACAGGATCACCCAATTATCGAAGACATTATGGTCGAAACATCCCACCCAGAGCAGACATTGGCGGAGCTATCATTCTTGGAAGAGCGCTGGCCAGCCCTGAAGTTGACAGATAAAGCGACCATATTAGCACAATCCAATGAAATGTTCTTCCAACGGTGGAGCCTATTTGTTGGCGTCTTTGTTATTTTAATAGCTGCCACGGGGCTTGGTGTCCTTCAAACTTTACTGCATGCGATTTATACAAAACGCAGTGACTATGCCATCCAACGATTAATTGGTCTGTCACCAAATGGGCTGATGAAGCTCATACTGACACAAGTCCTATCGTTTGTCCTTTATGGTCTCACGGTCGGGACATTTCTGGGGTTCGTCTTAACGAGGATGCTAGGCTTCATTGATGATGGCTCGCCGATGTCCTATGACTTTCTAACATTGGGCCTCACAAGTCTCGCCTTCCTAGGGTCAACACTCATTGTCTTTACCCTTCAAGGCTACTGGATGAGCAGACAAAAATTAGCGAATGAGATCTTGGAAATATAGGTAAAACAGCCACTCTATGGATAGAGGTGGCTGTTTTTTTAGAAGCGGGGCTCTCTCTTGAGCGAGCGCTTTTACCCCTCTTTGGAGCGGAGCACCCCCACTCCTTTTATAAATGAAATTCTCCCTAAATTTGAAGAAATTCTATCATTTCCTTTATGATAGCCTCTTGATCTCGTCCTAATGTCATGAGATGCTTAGAATTTCCAAAGCCTTTCTTCTGCTTTCTAGATGAATGAACATGCTGATAGATCGTTCCAGCACTCTGCGTGTATAAGGCATCGTCTTTTTCACCATAGTAGATAGCGATAGGAATGATAATTCTATCAAGCTGTTCCATCGTTGCTTGGATAAATGTTTGGAATGCGTTCATCGCATGTAATGGCATGTTCTCAAATGGCTCCATTTCCTGAGCGATTTGAAGTGGTGGCTTGCCCTCTATTGTTTTGTAATTATGGGCATAGTCAATAATCCTTTGTTTTAATTGCTCTGGCTCCTTATCAAACGGCACAGATAAGACAATGATTTGCTCGAGCCTTTCTAATTGAGCAAGCTTCAACGCGAAAATTCCCCCGATGGATAGACCGATGACCGAAATCTTTTGATAGCCTTCATCCAATAAAAATTGATGAGCATTCACTACATCCTGCCACCAGTCGTCTACCTGATAGTGTAATAACTGTTCTGGATGAGTGCCATGTCCACGATATAGCGGCGCATAGCAAGTATAGCCTTGGTTATGTAATGCAGTGGCTACTGTCTTCATATCTCTTGTATGACTTGTAAAGGAATGTAAAAGCAATAGGGCATGCTCATTTCCCTGTAAATAAATCTCTTTTGCTGGTAATATGTTTAGCATTTCATCAAGCCCTTTCTTCCATCTACCTTTATTTAAGCCCCAACAAACAGCACTGCCTGTCCGATGGCAATAAAAAAGGCTTCCTGCTGAATGGGACTGCTGTCTTCAATTTGTAGTGTAATGTTAAAATGCGTCTCGCAGAAAGTCGCTTGCCAGCGTGCGATGGGCTGCTCATTCACAGTAAAAACAGACCAGTCCTCCATTTCTTTGTTGAGCTTGATCTGCTGTTCGCCATCGGTAATAACTAAATCAGGAATCATAATTTGCCAGCCATCATAGGCAATCATATAGTCTTTACCTGTTACCAAATCCTTACCACGAAAATGCACGCGCCCGCGACGGGATACTTTTTTACACGTAAAAAGTGGCTGACCATTGCGATCGTGGACATCAAAACGAACGAAATAACGATAGTCCATCGTTTTATCGAATGCTTTTTTTAGTGCATTGGAATACACACGTTGAACGGTGGACGATACCTCCCCCGCTTCATTTAAAATTTTAACGGCCTCTGTTGACTCGATGGCCGCTGGTTGCTTGTATGTATAGGTCTTCAATCTATTCGCTCCTTTGAAACATTGCTTTCTTAAAACTACCATAAAATAAGCGTCAAATACAAAGGATGTATTTGACGCTCCTATTATGGTTATTGTATTTATTTCAATCAAGTAGCCTACTCCATTTTCTATCGATCTAACTTAAAGGTAATTTCCCCGATGCCCAATTCCGAATTGACCTCTAGCACGACATCCGCCTTGTCGTAAGCTTCGTTGACATAGACACCATTCCCTTTTGATATAAGGCCCTCCACTTTAGACGAGCCAATGCCTTTTTCTGTCGTTAATTTCACGCCAACCTTTGAAGGTAAAATAACTGTTGTTTGACCGACACCTGTTTCAATAGTCGTTGTAAAGCTCTTTTTCCAGTCGCCACCTAGGTTAACCGTTAGATCACCGACACCCGCTTCAATATCGAGCTTTTCCAGCTGAAGACCCTGTAAATCAAGATTGGCAAGAGAGGCACCCGTTTCCACATTTAGATTCATGGGGATGCTGTCGTTCAGTTGAATCGCCCATGTGTTTTTAATATTCGAGAGCCCCAGCCTTGTTGAGCCCTTATGCTTGATTTCCACTTCTCCTGTATCGCCATGTAGATCATAGTCTATCTGAGGGGCTAGCTTTTTTACATTATATTCTGCGTTGCCCTCAACCCATTCCTTTGCACCACTCGATACATTCATTTCGCCAACACCTAAATCAATGTCTACCTCTAATGCTTTCGCTTTATCCTTTTCCACCAAAATGGCTTCCTCTCGCATTTTATTTGGAATAAAGGAAAAGCACCCCGATAATACCAATGCTGACGTGCCTATCACGACACCTAAACCCACTAATTTTTTCACTATTATTTCCTCCCACCGTATAATCTACCAATAATTTCATTATATAGAAGGGAGGAAATTAAAATACGACCCTCCGCTCGAAATTCATCTAAGACCTAAGACGTAGAGAGGCTTACTGATAAGGAATGTCATGCCCCTCCAGCAATGCCTTTAAATTCGCAAGAGAGGCATCATAGCCTGACGAATTAAAGCTCACCGTAGTGCCATTACCCTGTTGGGCTAGCGTAATAGCAATCAATGTTTCAGGAACTTCTAGATAGAAGGAAAATTCCTCATTTTTCTTCACTTGTTGAATCGTTAGCTCCATCGGCAGTTTTTCAGAAAGCTGGTTATGCGCATTTGGCATTAAGGTAAATGTCATCTTTTCCCCAGCCGTTAGTATAGGGATGTCCCATATGGAGCCTGGTGCGTACCATCGGGAGAGGGATTGCTCCTCTGTAATCGCCTGCCATACTTTATCAATCTTTGCCTCAATCCAAATCGAACTGGTCATTCGCAGCAACCTCCATTTCCTCTTTTCCATTATTTTACCGAACTTTCAGAAGTTAGACTACCTTGGGATGTTCTGTATAAGTGAAATGCCCCCAGTATAACCATTACAGCGATAACATCCAAAGCGAGCTGATAGCTGGAAAAAACAGTAACCAATAAACCATAAACCGTTGGTGCCAAGACAATAAAGAACTGATTAATCGTTAACGCTGCACTAACAGTTAGTCCTACTGCTTGCGAATCGGATTGCTCAGTGACACAAGTGATATATATGGAATACCAGCCAAGCGCTAAAAACCCAAATAAACTGCAAAATAAAATCATGAGGCCCTTGCTATGTATGACAAAGGGCAAAAAGCCAACCATCAGGAATGTAGCGACCATGACGAGCACTAATAATGGCTCTCGTTTTTGAGCGAAATAATGGTCACTCATCCAAGCAAGTACAATTCTCCCAAACATCCCACCAAATAAAATCAGACTTAAATAGCGCCCCGCCTCGGTTAATGTATACCCACCTTCATGATGTAAATAGCTCATAAAGTGAGCAATGATAATCATTTGGAGGGACATCATGACCATGCCCACAAAAAATAAAGGATAGAGCGCTCGATTGTGCCGAATAGCACGCATCTTCTCTTTAAAAGGAATGAAAGGTGCCGTAGCGGTGTCATGCTGTTTTGGTTCTTTGTACAGCAATAAAAATAATAGTCCTCCACCAACCGCCATCAAGCCCTGTGCTAAATGGACAGAGGATAGATGATGATGTTGATACAAATAGGTCAGCAAAGTGGAAGCCAATGCACCTCCAATCGGAATACCTGTTTGGCGTATCCCAATAGCAAGTCCTCGATGCTTGTTAGGAAACCATTTCACAATAGCAGTACTGCCACCTGTTTGCGCACTGCCATACCATATCCCCACAACTATTAATACGAGAAGCAATGTCGTATAATGATTCACGGGTATTAGCAATAAGGCTGACAGGCCCAGTAGTATCGAGCCCCATCCAATAATCTGCTTTTCTCCCTTTTTATCCATGAGATAACCAAATAGCAGCATGGAGAAAATTGGCCCTATATTGACGGCTGAAACAATTAGCCCTGTTTGGAAGGACGTTAAGTGCCATTCCATTTGATAAAAAGAGGCAACTGGCCCCATTCCGTAGGTCACAAAGGTTGCGGCTGTTTGCGAAAGTGTAGCCACAAGCAAGATGACCCATCGATAATATGTATGCATAAAAACCCTCCATCAGGTTACTGCTTTTGCAGTCTACCTTTTCATTATCTAGAGTGTACGTGGACAGCTAGCGAACGTAAAATGGAGGAAAATGATAGCGGCTATTAAAAAAATCTATAGGTATGTGAGGAACAACATGAACATTGAAGAAATTGCCTTAAAAATGGAGCTTTTAGAGAGGCAAAACTTGAGTAAATCGGCTGAAATCACCAATTATACACAATCTGCCTTAACAGCAAAGGTGAAAAAAATGGAGCGTGAAATTGGGCAGGACGTCTTTAAACGAACACCCCAAGGCTTAAAGCTGACAGAGGTAGGTCAACATTATTTACAGTTTTTAAAGAAAGTTGCCGAGCAGTATGAAGACTTTTTACATACCATCGGCCCTACACAAACAAGCATTTTGGTTGGTACATCTCATACAACCATAAAAATATATGGACCATCCATTATGAACGCACTGCAAACTAGTCGAAGTCCGATAGATGTTGATTTCACTGTGGAATCAAGTACAGCCTTAAATCACAAAGTTCATCTGGCGGAAATAGATTGTGCATTGACAAGTAATCCAATCAAGCATTATAGCGATCTACACTATGATGTACTAGCCACAGAGACGTTTGAAGTTATCTCAAGCTCCGCTCATATCATTGACTTTGTTCAACGAACACCTGTCACATTGCTTGTTTTAAGTAAGGGCTGCATGTATACCCATGCATTAGCACAATGGCTCACTGACAAGCAGGTACCTTTTACGATGAAGGAAATTAAATCAGTTAGTAGTATTTTAGATTTTCTTGAAATCGAGCATACATTGGCTGTATTAAATACCAAATTACTAGCACTTTATCCTTGTCCCGACCTGCATTTTTATGATTTAGATGGCCTTCACAGTGTGATCGAAACAGTTTATATCTATAAAAAAGATGACAGTAAGCAGCCCTTCATCCTGCAATTAAAACAGGTCATTGAATCCTTGCTTGAGCAGAATTAGCTCCATAAACCTATTTTGTGCTAATATTCTAAAAACCCTATATTATTCATGCGGACTACACTATAATAGGTTTGTCATTATTAATCTTGTAAATGCTTAGGAGTACATCATGTTTTATTACATCTCGTTATTTTTTGCAGTATTTGCATTATCTACCTCAGCAATTTTTGTTAAGCTAGCTGATGCACCACCAGCGATTACAGCCTTTTATCGACTATTTTTTGCGATGCTAGTACTTCTTCCATTTTTATTGGCACAGAAGAGCTTGCGGCAGGAGCTTACAAGTCTCTCGAAAAAACAATGGGGACTCGGCATTTTATCAGGCTTATTTTTGTCCTGTCATTATGTGTTATGGTTTGAATCATTAAACTACACATCTGTGGCTAGTTCAACCGTCATTGTGACACTACAGCCACTATTCTCTTTAATAGGCAGCTATTTTTTATTTAAAGAGCGATTTTCAAAAGGAGCGATTGTTGGCTGCTTCGTAGCGATCATCGGCTGCTTCATTATTGGCTGGCAAGATTTCCAGATTAGTGGACAAGCCCTTTATGGCGATATTCTTGCCTTTATTGCGGCAGGTATTATTACAGCCTACTTTTTTATTGGGCAATCAGTGCGCAAGGATTTATCGCTCATTCCCTATTCTATTATCGGCTATGGCAGTAGCTCGATCTTTTTAGCCGTTTATGCCCTCTTTATGAAAGAATCGTTTTTCGATTATTCAGCCTCCACCTGGTGGTCCCTTGTAGGGCTGGCTGTCATTGCAACGATTTTCGGGCAAACCATTTTTAATTGGCTATTGAAATGGTTAAGTACAACGGTGATTTCCATGAGTATTTTAGGCGAAACAATCGGCACATGTATATTAGCTTATTTTATTTTAGATGAGATGATTTCCGTTCAACAGGGGATCGGTATTGTGGTCATTTTACTAGGACTTGCCCTGTTCTTACTACAGCAACGAAAATCAGTGTAAAATAAAAAACAACGGCAAAGGCTACCGTTGTTTTTTATTGGTGTGTAAAGTAGAAGGTCGTGCCATTTTTGTTTGATTGTAAGGAAGCTTCGATATTCAATGTTTTAGCAATATCCTGAATGATTTTAAGCCCAAGTCCGCCATGCTCATCTTCAGTCGTAAAGCCAATACCATCATCACACATGACAACTTGCCCGTCCTTAATCGTCACCTCTAGCTTGGATGCTTGGGCATGCTTTAATGTATTTTGAAAGACATTATCGAATAAACGCTGTAGCCACAATTCATTGCTAAGCCAAGCTGCTTGTAAATCATCGTGCTGAAAATGCAGCGTAATATTCTGCATGCGATATAGATACTGCCACTTCTTTATCATCATTTGTAACAATGGGACAAGTTGAACCTCCTCCTGCATGACATAGGACTGTTCACTCGTATCAAAGGACTGTAACTGAAATGCATTAGTTAAATTCGTGATATATTGAATTTGTGCATGTAAGGATTCCACCAATTTGGGCTGCCCCTGTAGCTGATCCTCTAGATAAAACAGCTGCAAACGGATAGCCGTTAACGGCGTATGAATGTCATGTCGCAACTTTTGTAGCAGCTCTTTTTGAAGCTCCTGCTGCTGGGCAAGCTCTAATTCTCGGTAAGTTGTACGCTCAATTAAAAGATTGACAGATTGGCTAAGCTGTCCAATTTCATCCTCACTTTTTATCGTTAACGTGTCAGGTATTCGCTCATTACTTGCTAGTTCTCGTATTGTTTTATTAAGTAGTGTAATTTTGGATAGTAACGAATGAATCGATGTGGAAAATAGCCATGCGAGCATTCCTAACGCTAGCACAAACGCAATCAGCATCATAGGATAGGCATAGGACTCATGAAACGGAATGCCGTCATTTTTCATTTTAAAGGCCTTGTCATACAAAATTGACATGGCCACACTAATGCCTAATAGTACAACAGGCACACTCCCAATGGCTACAAATAACAAAGTACGGTATTTTGTTTTTAAGGTCATTTTTTATTATAGGTATTTAAACGATACCCTTCTCCATAAATATTTTGCACAATAGTGCCTGCTGGGTCTTGTAGCTTTGTTCGAATTTTTTTAATATGGACATTCAAAATATTATGATTGCGTTCATCGAGCGGCCAAAGATAATCAAAAAAATGTTCCTTTGTTAATACTCTGTCTCGATTGTCAAATAAATAAAAGAAAATTTTTCGCTCAATCGCTGTTAGGGCAATTTCATCATGGATACTATGATAAAATACTTGACGACGCTCCCCATCAATCAATAAATGCTGAATTTGCGTAAGTGTACCATACTGTTGTGCTAGCATTTTTTGCATTCTTAGCAACAGTTCTCGCGGATCAAATGGCTTTGTCAGGTAATCCTCGCCGACCATCAACCCCTCTAGCTTACTTTCAATATCATTACGTGCCGATAGAAAAATGATTGGAATATTTAAGCCTAAACGTTTAATATTTTTGCTTAATTGATAGCCATCCTCTCCTGGCAGCATAATATCCATTATGACTAAATCCACCTGCTGAATCAGCGCCATCATATCCTTGCCATCTGTTTTCCAGATTGCCTCATAGCCCTCACGCTGTACTATTTTTTGCAGTAGATCACCAATCATGTGATCGTCTTCTATAATTAAGATTCTAAATCCTTTCATACTTATCGACCTTTCTCATCACCCGTTGTTTTCATAAATTCCATTGCCAGTTGATAGATTTCATCTGGCTGATAGAGATAAATACTATGTGTCCCACTGACCTCTTTCACCTGTGCATTAGTGAATTGCTTTGCAAAGTCAGCATAATCCTGCCGATTTTGCTTCGTATATTTCGAATGTTTATTTTCTTCCGCAATCGCATCAATCAGTAAGATAGGCGTGTCTTGCGGCTTTTTGAGCTGTTCTGATTGTAAACTATTTTCGTAGACCTGCAACAGCTCATTTTGCATATCTTCATTAAAAAATTGCTTAAAGGACAACGCCTGATAGATTTCCTTTTCCTGTGCTGTTAAAAACGACATTTGAAGTACTTGCGGATTATAGACCTGTGTTGGCAAAAGTCGATGTAAGCCGAGTTTAGTAGCGAGGTGCATGCCTCTCACCATCCAACGATCGACCGTCCCCATTTTATGCTTTACATATTGACTAGGTAGGCCAATGTCTAGCGCGATGATGCCCTTTACTTCCTCTGGGTATTTTTGCGCCCAGTAAATGGCCTCTAGCCCTGAAATGGAATGTGGCACAAGGACATAGGGTGGTTCAAGCCCACTTTGCAGAAGTGCCTGTCGTGTTTGCGCTAAAATCGTATCGATTCCTCTATCATCATGGGCTACGTCGCTATAGCCATAGCCAGCTCGATCCACTACTGCAATTTGATGATGCTGTGAAAACTTACGATACAGCCCTTTTAGCTCATATACGGGTGCTGCGATACCTGAGCCAGCCATAAAAATATATGTATCCTCGCCAGCCCCCTCCTGATAAACATGGAGATTGTGACCATCTACATTGTTTAATGTGCCGTTAGGTTGTAAAATAGCTGACTCCTTCTGTATTAAGCTATAGTGATAAATACAAATTATCACCATTCCAAGCACAATCAATGCCCCCATATAGACAATCATTTTCTTTGCTTTCTTTTTCATACGTATCTCCTCTTTTCGTTGATACTTGCAAGGATACACGGTAAAAATAAATATCTACTAAACTTTTGGAGAAAATAGATAAATTTCATACAAAAAAGCTACCTAACTAATAGGCAGCTCTCTTGATTAAGCATCTGGATAGGTTTTTCGTAAAAAATCGATCGTTTGTTGTATAAGGGCTTTTAAGATGTCTTCATTCACATCAGCTAGCTTATTAATATAAACGCAGGCTTTTCCTGTTGTGTGTTTACCAAATTGTTGTAATAGTTGCTCTCGTTCATCCCCTGGAGCAAAATATAAGCTAATTTTCGCTTTGCGAGGGGAATAGGCAGCTAGTGGGGCATCCCCTTCATGGCCTGTTTGATATTTGTAATGATATTTACCAAAGCCTATAATACTCGGTCCCCACATTTTGGCTTCATAGCCTGTGACCTCTGTAAAAATGTCCAATAATCGATAGGCGTCTTCTCGCTTTTTTGGATGGTCTACACTTTCAATAAATTCAATGACACTTACATCGGTTTCTTTGGTCTTTAATTCATACATGTCAATCCCTCGCCCTCTGGAAGATGTACCTTTATTATTCCCTATTCTACCTGCTCTAACAATAGTTTTTGTTGAAGATGACGATAGATCCCCTGCTGCTGCATCAGCTCTTGGTGATTGCCCTGCTCGACAATTTCTCCCTGCTGAATCACGAGGATTTGATCGGCATTTTCGATTGTTTTCAGACGATGGGCAATGACAAAGCTTGTGCGTCCCTGCATTAAATGCTGTAAGCCTTTTTGAATATCGACCTCTGTTTGGGTATCCACGCTAGATGTCGCTTCATCCAAAATTAAAATATCTGCATTCTCTAAAATTGCACGGGCGATCGCAATAAGCTGACGCTGCCCCTGACTTAAATTGGCTCCTCCTGCCTGCACGGGTGTTTCGTATTGGGCAGGTAAATATTTGATAAAATGATGGGCATTCGCAATTTTTGCCGCTTCCACAACCTCTTCATCTGTCGCATCTAGCTTACCAAAGCGAATATTTTCACGAATCGTTCCCGAGAACAAATAGGTGTCCTGTAAAACCACACCGACTCTTTGGCGAATCGTCGCCATCTGATAGTGCTCAATATTATGCCCATCAATTAAAATCTCACCTTGATCGACGTCATAAAAACGTGTTAATAAATTGATAATCGTTGTTTTGCCTGAGCCTGTTGGGCCAACAAGAGCAAATGTCTCTCCTGCCTTGGCATGGAAGTCAATGTTTTTTAACACAGGCTTATTTGGCTCATAACTAAATGATACTTGCTTGAAAACAACATCCCCCTTGAGCGATGCCGTCTTGATAGCATTAGGCTTGTCGGCTACCTCTGAGGGTTCATCTAGTATCTCAAAAACACGCTCTGCCCCAGCAATAGCAGACTGGAAGGTGTTTAATAGATTAGATAGCTGATTAAGCGGACGGAAAAATTGCCGTGTATAGGTCACAAAGGCGGCAATAATCCCCACTGTAACAATACTCTTTACTGCTAAAAAGGCACCTGTTCCGATGACGATGGCAAGGCCTAAATTATTCATAAAGTTATTAATCGGACCTAGTAAGCCAGAGGTAATTTCTGCTCGTTGGGCAGAGTTTCGTAGATTTTCATTTTGCTGATGGAACGTATCAATCGTTTGCTGCTCCCTACCAAAAAGCGTAAGTACCTCCGAACCTGTAATCATTTCCTCAATATAGCCGTTGAGCTTCCCGAGATCTCGTTGTCGTGCTGCATAATTTTTACTGCTGCGTTTAATGATTTGCTTGGTTGTGAAAACGATCAGCGGAATAATAATCAATGTCACGATTGCTAATTGCCAGCTTAATGTAAACATGGCGATACTGACACCGATTACAGTTAAAATGGACGACACGATTTGCGTAACACTTTGCGCAAGTGCTGTATTTAAATTATCAATATCGTTGGTCACACGGCTCATTAAATCCCCCAGTGCCCGCTGATCAAAGAAGCGTAATGTCAGTGTCTGAAGTTTTTGAAATAGTTCCAGACGCAATGTCCGAATGGTTTTCATCGCCACATGAATCATGACATAGGTTTGCAGCCATGTCAGAATAGAGGCTACTGAAAAAATAACGGCCAACAGGATGCCTAAACGAATCGTTCCCTCGATATCCTTTTTCATAATATAATCATCAATAATATGCCCAATCATATAGGGCCCCGCAAGGCTTAAAAAGGTCGAGGCAATGACAAAAAAGATAGAGAAAAACAGCCCTATTTTTTGTTGCTTGACATAATGCCACACACGTGACAATGTCTCCCTTTGATTTTTCGCCTTTTCAGCTGGTCCCCCCATACGCGGTCCACGTCCAAAATTCATTTGCTTTGGTTGACCTTGACTCATCCTTGTTCACCAGCCTTTTGCTGTGACGCATAAATTGCTTGATAATGCGCATTTGATTGTAGAAGCTGCTGATGGGTTCCTTGCCCAACAATGTCGCCATCCTCTAGTACCAAAATAACATCTGCCTGCTGAATGGAGGCAATTTTCGACGCTACGATGAAGGTCGTTGTGTCTTGATAATAGGTGGCAATAGCTCGCTGCACTTGTTGTTCTGATGCACTATCTAACGCTGACGTTGTATCATCCAACACCAAAATAGCAGGCTTTCGAATAAACGCACGACTTAATGCAAGGCGCTGCTTCTGCCCACCCGAAAGATTCGTAGCACCCTGTGATAATTCATGTGCTAAGCCCTTATCAAGTCGCTCTACAAATTCACTGGCGCAGGCCGCCTCTAATGCCTGCTGTATGTCCTCAGCTGTAGCATCATCCTTACCGAGACGAATATTTTTTTCAATCGGTCCTGAGAACAATAATGCTTTCTGTGAGGTAAATCCGATATGCTCACGTAGGGTTGCGAGTGAGTAGGATTTTAGTGGTTTTCCGTCTATGCGGATTTCGCCACCAGAGGGATCAAATAAGCGAGGTAATAGCTTCACCAGCGTCGATTTACCACTACCTGTTTTCCCAATAATACCGACCGTTTGCCCTGGTTTCACCGAAAATGAAATCTTTTTGAGGACATCCTCAGCTGTTTCATAGTAACGATAGCTCACCTGATCAAAGTCAATGGCCCCTTTTATTGGATCGGTCAGCGCATGTTCCGCTTCCTTAACAGCAATCTCTTTGTTTAACACGTCCACAATGCGTTCTCCTGAAGGCAAGGCTCGCGCTATTTGCATCAGCACCATACTAGAGGACATCAGTCCATTTAAAATAATCGTTAAATAATTGATGAATGCAAGAATAACGCCCACTTGCAGTGTACCCGCGTCTACCTTAATGGCTCCAAGCCAAAGCGCGGCTACAATCCCTAGATTGACAACAAACATCGTAAAGGGTACAAGCACGCCGACAATTTGCTCAGCTGTAATAAAACGTTTCGTCAACGCCTCATTTAATTCTCCAAACTGTGCTACCTGCTGTGTTTCACGGCGAAAGGCTTTAACTACACGAATACCCGCCAAATTTTCCTGTAGCTTCGTATTGACGGCATCAATGGCCTCCTGAACACGACGATACAATACACCCGAATACTTCGTAAAAAAATACATCGCTATAACCAACAATGGTACGATAATGAGCAATATGGAAAAAAGCTCACGTGCTGTGACAAACACAATAATCACTGCGCCGATAAAGAGCAAGGGCCCACGCACAAAAATACGCAGCGTCATCATAAAGGCACGCTGAATACTTTCCACATCACTCGTTAAAATCGTAATCAGCTTCCCCGTTGTAAAAGCATCTCGCTCCTTGGCTGAGTAAGTCATCATCTTCTCATAAAGAGCCTGTCGAATATCCGAGGCAAAATGAATCGCCGCCTTCGAGCTATAATACGAGCAACCAACCCCACCAATAAGTCCGAGCACTGCACTGCCAAGCATCCACACAAACATATTCAATACGTAACGATTATCCCCATTGGCAATCCCCGTATCAATCATATGTTGCATGATGGTCGGCTGAATTAAATCCATCGTCACCTCTAGCACCATCAATAACGGTGCAATCAGCGTGAAAAATTTATAAGGCCCCAAATACTGCCCTAATTGTTTAACTGCCTGCATACATTCGACTCCGTTCTATTTAAATCCCATTCGTTCCTTATTATAACTGAAAATCATTCCCATTTGATAAATAATTTTTCGGGTCTCGTAATATTATTGGAGTGGTTTGATTGTGGTGTAGTGTCTTCATAAGGAGAAAAAATCTAATTTCTAAGCAGATTTTGGAGGGTGGTGAATTTTTAAAGCGAAGTTCCACTTCTTATGAGCGGGTTTCATTTACTTTGGAGCGGGTTGCCCTGCTGAAGAGCGACTTCCTCACACTACAGAGCGGGCCTATTCCTTTACAAGCAACAGCCAGCTACTTTAGATTCAGCGTCATCCTGTCAATAAGTAAGGAAATACCCAGAGCAAGAATCATATCGAAGTAAAATAACACTTGCTCTGGATTATCTAGCCCTGTCCCAAGCTGCGATCATTTGCTCAAAACAAGCCCCATCACTTTTCAGAAATGCGTAGTTTCTCAAAATTTCGCAGGAAAATTTTTTGTGCCTGTGACTCATTGTCTGGAGCAATGCCTAGCAAAATGACTGTACAGGGGCCTGCTGATTTTGCTCCATCAAGAGCGCATTCCACATGTCGCTCCCCAAACAGACGGGCAAATTCTCCTTGCAGCCCCCTTGATCCGACTGGCCATACTTGCTGAACAATTTCTGACTGCCATGCCTTGAAAACAGGCAGCAACTGCGCCACATCTTCAGGCTGTGCCAACACCTCTTCACCCACAAGCGGCAGGCCATAGGTGTACCAGCTAAGCTGATCGTGGTCAAATGCTCGACGCTGCTGCTGAATTTCTCCAAGCATTGTAACAGCTAAGCCTGACTGCAATGTGGGCATATTGGATTCCGTACTCCCCGTAATGGCTGGGCATGTAAGACCTGCCTCTGTAAACACTTGCTGTATACCTTTTTCATAGCGAGACCATGCGGCATCTCCAGAAAAATTCGCAAGTAGAACTTGAATAGGTAGTGCCTGTGCAGCAAGCTGTTCTAAAAACGTTACACGGGCTGTCATGTAGGCTGTCAATTGGTCTGGTGCTGACACAACATCTTGCGGTTTTTGTCCAATGGCTGCGGCATTATCCATGGTCGCAATGAATGCCCCTACTTTCATCGCATTTCTCACTGTGCACGACCTTCCTTACGCACAAAAACCTTTGATAGGACGGGCATTACTACCGCAACAATGATTAAATTGATCACCGTTGCCATTAGAATACTACCTAAAGCACCCCAGAAAAATGCTGGACTAATAATAAAATAAAATGGTAGTGGCGCAACAATACCATTTAATACTAAGGCAACTGGCCATTTCCAAAAGTGCATGCCTTTTTTATGCATCACCCCAAAGACCCATACGACAATCAACATTTCTACCGCAATAATAATATGTAAAGGTCCTAGGGGGAATCCAGATGTTAATGCTGTAATAAAATGGCCGATTAATCCAGCAACCCCTGCTAAGATGGGGGATAGAAAGACAACACCTAAAAAGGCAGGAGCCGAATCCAGTGCAGCCGTTGAAATAAACGCTGGTACCTTAATCATTGCTCCTACTGCACAGATGGCCGCTACCATCGCCGTCAAAATCAATTTTCTTAATTTTTGTCGTTCCATTTCATTCCCTCTTTTCTGTTGAATGTCTACTTTACTTCAATGGCTCAGCTATTCCATACCAAATCCGTACAACTTGCTCCGCTTCCTTGAACAAAGCTTGATATAGTCGACCACAGGTATCACGTAGCTGTCGGGCTTGTTTTTCCATTGGCACAACCCCACGCCCCATATCCGTCACAATAAGTGCGAGTGTACAATGGTGTTCAAGCTCTTGTAATGTGGCTAGCACCTTTTGTACGATTTGTTCATCTTCCTCCAAGTTTTGTGTCACAAGCCATTTTTCTAAGTTCTTTAGGACAAGGACATCACAGGCGGGCGCTACCTCAGGTAGTTCGCCAGCAATCATAACCATCTGTTGCGGTTCATACAAGCGCCTCACATAGTCGGTTTTGCCGTTATAGGCACCTCCGATAAAGACATGCATCTTGCTCCCTCCTCCCAAGCCTTTCTTGTAAATGTTAAAACAAATTGTTTATCATGTGGCACTTGATAGGACCAAAAGGGCTGTTCTGTTGGCGCAAAGGCAACAAGTAAGGCACGAATAACCCCACCATGAACCACTAAATAATAGCTATCCTCATTTTTCGGTAAATAATGAAATCCATCTACAACACGTTTCATAAAATCATCGAATGCCTCACCTTGTGGAGGAGGTGTACGGATTGGATCATCTATCCATGCTCGATAGTGAGCATCCATTTTTAGCTCCTCATAAGTTTTCCCTTCGAATGCACCAAAGTTCGTCTCTCGAAGGGATGCCTCTGCCTGGTAGCTAGCATTGGGAAAATAATGAGCAGCCGTTTGTCGACAGCGCTGTAGATCACTGCCATATACCTTTTTAACCAATGCATCTACAACAGCAAGCTTGGCTGTATCTGCTAATGGTGCGTCCGTCCACCCAAGGTAACGCTTTTCAAGATTCTCTTTAGTAGGCGCATGCCGTATTAAGCACACAGTAACAATGTCACCCATAGCACAACCTCCATCCCTTCAATGGAGGCACCCAGTAAATCGCCAGATACTCCACCAAAATTGCGCAACGTAAATTGTCGAAAAATAAAAAGTGCAATGGCTAAAACGACGACTAGGACAACAGGAAGAAGTAAGAACTGCGTGCTGATAAAAACAACCGTCATCGCCAATACGAGCGATAACAGCATGATCACTTTTAATCGATTAGCATTCATATGAGACTTAAAAAAATAAGCAAGACCTTTTTCCTTTGAGCAATGGAGTGACATAAAATAAAAGCTCATGCCCACCCTTGTTAGAAATGGAACGAATAGTACCATCCACAAGTCGAACTTCTGCTGCACTAAAAGCTCATGTAGAATAACAAATTTTCCCATTAATAAAAACACCACAGCCAATACTCCGAACGCTCCCACACGGGGGTCATCTAAAATCTCCAATCGTTTTTCTCGATCTCGATAGGAAAAATAGGCATCGCCCATATCAATAAAGCCGTCTAAGTGCAAACCACCTGTCCATAAAGCAAATAGCCCTATCACAGTGAAAGCTAGCATCACTTCACTGCTGGCTGTCCACTGCATAAGACTATAAAGCACAGCTGCCACCGTTGTTCCCATTAAAGCACCTATCCACGGTAAGCAAGCAAACATGCCTGTGATGGTGGACCTTGTTAGCGGAAGCTCTTTATGTACTGGCAATACCGTAAAAAATTGAAATGCCAGTAGGAGGCTATGCCAAAAATTTTTCATCCTCTTGCCTTCCTTCTTGATTATTTCCATCTCTTTACAATGCCATAGTTCATTTCATAGGCCTCCTGTGCCATAGAAACCAACCATTGATGGAACTGTCCGAGCGTTCGTCGGTATAATTCTACTTCATCACTAGCATAAGGAGGTTCATCAAACAGTTCATTGGATACCACAAAAAAAGTCAAATCCTTCTTCAGTAGCGATTGGATCGCCTGCTTGACGGCCTGTAGCTTCTTAGCTAAACAACCAGGCTGTTGTAAACAGGGTGTCCCCTTGTCATAGCCTTCGTAAAAAGCATTGGTCAGCCAAGTTGTCACGCAATCCCACAGCACCACATCTCCATCCTGAAGTGTCTCAAATACTTCAGAAATTGCATAGGGAGCCTCCACCGTCAGCCATTGTACAGGCTGTGCCTGGCGATCTGCCTGATGCCGTAAGATTCTTTTTTCCATTTCATGATCTAAGGCAATACCCGAAGCCAAATAGAGCAAGCGTTTCGCTGTACATGCCTGTGCCTCATAATGCTGAAGCGCTGCTTGCTCGGCAAAATGGGATTTACCACTACGTACACCACCTGTAATAAAAATAAGCGCCATGTAGGACACCTCCTATTGTAAATGATGTAAATTACCAATATCCTTCACAAGCCATTGTTGACCTTGCCGTTCAATCACTGTCACACTTGTCCCATGAATGTATGGGGCCGCCCATAGCTCACTAATACTGCGCTGTAAAATAGCATTGATAATGCATTTAATCGTTACAGCGTGGGAGACAATGAGGATCGTTTCATTGTGATGTTGGGCTGCTATTTTTTTTAATGTAAACATCGCTCTTTCTGTTACAGCTCCAAAGCTTTCTGTATGACTCGCCACAAACTGCGCAGGGTAGTTCGTATATAGCTCATAATCAAGCTTATGTGTCGCCAGTATATCGTCGATTGTCTGCCCCTGCCATTTCCCTAAATAGATCTCCCGTAAATCATCTTCATAGGCAATAGGCAGCTTGCGATTGGCCATCAAAATAGCCATCGTCTCTCTTGCACGACCACTTGAACTACAATAAGCAGCGGTAAAAGGAATCTGTTGCAGTTGCTTGTGAAGTTTTTCAGCCGCTGCTCTACCGTTTTCCGTTAATGGAGAATCCAGCCACCCCTGTAGTCGATGCTCCTGATTCCATTGTGTTTCCCCATGTCTTACTAGATAAAAAGTTGTCACTTTTCTCTCCCCTTATTTAGGTTAAACCACGTTTGTAGACAATTATGTAAAGATGTCATGGCTGCAATGTCTTTTATGCCAATACGGAACCACTCACCCTGCAAGCCTTGAAAGTTTTTTGTGTGACGCAGCACAACCCCCTGTGCAAGACAATAGGTGAAAAAGGCGTCTGCTTGCTGTGTTTTCGGTAAGGAGAAGCACACATAATTCGTCACACTATTCGTTACTTGGCAGCCATTGTCCTGTAAGTAACGATGCAGCCATTCCCTTTGCGCAGCGGCATAGGTAATTGCCTGCTGACAATAGTGCTGCTCGTCTAAACAGCTTGCCCCAATTACAAGCGCAAAGGCATTTAAATTCCAATGCGGTAGCATTTCTTTTAAGGCGCTCACAATTGTAGCATGCGCAACCAAATACCCAAGTCGTAAACCTGGAATCGCATACATTTTAGTCATCGAACGAACGACAATAACATGTGGGTTTTGTGCACTAAATTGAATCAGCGAATGCGCCTCATCTACCCAATCCATAAATGCCTCATCGATAACAAGCTCACAGTTAACGATTGCTCCGTGTGCGATTAAGGCGAGTAAATCTTCCTTATTTGGCAGTACGCCAGTCGGATTATTAGGCGTGCAAAGATAAACAGCATCTGCCGTCATCATTTCCTGCTGTAGCTGCTCTAATGGCAATGTGTAATTGATAAAATCTGTCACGACAATAGGAACGATCGTAGCACCTGCAGCACGCAATGTTCGCTCATACTCTGAAAAAGTTGGATGCACAATGATAACACGCTTATTGGCATAGCGTCTTGCTAGTACACTAAAAAGCTCTGAAGCCCCATTGCCTAGTAAAATCGTATTCTTTGCTACTTGATGAAAAGCAGCGACCTTCGTTAAAAAAGGCTCCCCATCTGGATCTGGATAGCGCTGAATTAGTGGATAAAAAGTACGCCAACGTGCCTCCACAAAGGCTGGTGGTCCTGCCGCATTGACATTTTCGCTGAAATCATACACCACCTCAGGCATCGTTAAGCCTAATTGCTGATAAACATTTTGCGGATTTGCTCCGTGATTAGGTAACCGCATAAATTAACACCTCCACTGCTAACATAACAAGCGCAAACAGCACTGTGGCAATACGCATATGAATAATGGACGTTGCAATATGCTCTTTCGTTAATGGCACTAATTTTTCCCCCATAATTGCTCGATGAGAAACAACGCCCTGATACGTATTTTTTCCTCCTAGCTGTACACCAAGCTGCACTGCAGTCGCTGCCTCTAAATAGCCACTATTTGGACTAGGATGCTTCTTAGCGTCCTGTACCCAACGCTTTAAGCGCTTGCCAAGCGAACGATCTGTTTCATTTTTCGTACCAAGCACGATCAGTAAGCCTGTAATGCGACTTGGAATAAAATTCAGGACATCATCAAGCTTGGCTGAAAACATACCAAAGTCTTTATATTTTTCATTTTTATAGCCCACCATCGAATCTAAGGTATTGACAGCCTTATAGCCCCATAAACCAATTGCCCCAAATAGAAAGGCATAAAAGAGTGGAGCTGTCACACCATCACTTGTATTCTCAGAAACCGTTTCTACCACACCACGCACAATTTCATCCTCACCTAGTTTATCGGTATCACGTCCGACAATCCAAGACAGCTTAACACGTGCTTCGGAAAAATCCCCTTTGACAAGCGGCTCATAGACAGCCATCGCCGCCTCCTTCAAGCTCCGCTGTGCCAGTCCGATACCAATCAGCAGACCCTCTACAAGGATGCCAAAAATGATACTCACCTGATAGCTTAGTAATAGAATTAGCGTCACCACAAACATGGTCGTGCCAACAACAGCAAGTGCCATCACTGTCCCACGTAGCTTGCGCCATTTGCCCTTATTCCATAAAGCTGTTTGCGATTGAATCAAGTGTCCAATCCAGCGTACAGGATGAGGAAGCTTCGGAGGGTCCCCTACTACTAAATCAAAAATAAGCCCTATGATGCAGGCAATCACGATAGCAATCATTTAGACCTCTCCTCTTTATCTTTTTTGTATTTCCTAACCGCCTCACACATCGTTTCATAAACACCATAGCCAATGACCTTACCAAGCATAGTGATGGGACCTGCATATTGATGGAAGTCCCCTTCTTCTGTCGAGGCAATAAGCAAGCTATCAGTAGATGTACCTGTAGCTAGCGTGCCTGTCGTAGGATCTGTAACACCCTCATCTACTAAAGCCTTGACCTTGGCTTCCGTAGTTGAAATCATTGCCTGAAAAAGTGCCTCATCAGACAGCTTGCCATTGATCAGCACCCAAGTATTAATGGTGCCTGCATGGTACTGCTCCTCTCGTTGAAAAGCACGGGTAATATCCACCGCATTGCCAAGCCCTGCGGTAATCATAATGACAAGGTGGATTCCCTCATATGTAAAGTCACGAATAGTCGCAAACTTGGCTTGGACAGCCGTCATCATAGCCACTGTATTGTCATGCGGGAAATGCTGTGCCTGCAAAAACTGCAGCAATTCCTGATGTGGCTGTCGTTCATCATAGGTAATAGGCACCGTTCGATTCATCAGATGCGTATAATGACCAAAGCCTGGGTTATGCATGGCTGAGGATACAACCTTCATGGCTGAAGCTGTTTGAAGGGCAACATAATCGTCAAAAATATGAATGCAATCCTTAGTAAGTATAGGCAATCAATCGCCTCCTCGCGATAAAGTTATGACGGAACATAAAAAAACAAATTCTTACAAAGAAGAATTTGTACGGTCGATTCTTTATTAAAATTTGAACCTTCTGAACATTTGTACAGAATAACAACTTCATAATACTCAAATTATTTATTTTCTTTGAAATTGTATCATAACTTTGGCTATTGTCACAATTCCATTTTCAAAGTGTTATTGCTGCTTTTGTTTGAGATTCTTAAAGCGGATGACAGAGCCGACGATAATAAAGACCCACCCAATGCCTATGTAAACAATTTTCATTGTTTTTGTCGATGACGGTAAAATATCCATAATCGTTAAACAGACAAAAAGTATCCCGATGATTGAAAAAAGCATACCGATTGTTAAATTCTTCACGAATAACCCTCCCAACTATGTACGCCCTCGATTTTACCGTATTCTCAGCAAAAAGAAAACACTAATCCAAGCAAGAAACACTTGGATTAGTGACGATTGTGTCATTATGCTTTTGCATGGGCAAAAAACTCTTCATATAACGCTTGTAAAATGCGGTTTTCATATTCCTGAAGGACACCAAACACGAGGCTCACTTCAGAAGAACCTTGATTGATCATTTCAATATTTGCGCCAGTTTTTGAAATCGCTGTGGCAGCACGGGCAGCTAATCCTGTGTTATGACGCATCCCTTCGCCCACAATCACGATCATGGAAAAACCGTGACGCATTTCTACATACTCTGCATGTAGCTCTTCTTTCACACGACTAAGAATGCGTGCTTCATTTTCTGGTGTTAGTTGATTCGAACGCATGATGACAGAAATATCGTCTAAACCAGATGGTGTGTGTTCATAAGAAATATTTTCATCTTCTAAAATTTGGAGTAGCTTACGTCCAAAGCCTACCTCACGATTCATCAAATATTTAGAGACATATAAAGTTGAAAAGCCACTGTCTGCCGAAATACCTGTAACTGGACGACCTGTTGCAGGACGGCTTGGTACAATACGTGTACCTGGGGCTGATGGATTATTTGTATTTTTTATGTTAACGGGCACCCCAATCTTGTAGACAGGCATTAACGCTTCATCATGGAACACTGAAAAGCCTGCATATGATAATTCGCGCATTTCGCGATACGTAATTTCTTTAATTTCCACTGGATCGTTGACGACTTTCGGATTCGCGGAGAACACACAATCCACATCCGTAAAGTTTTCATACAGCTCCGCTTCAACGGCTGCTGCTAAAATAGAGCCTGTAATATCAGAGCCACCGCGGTCAAATGTTCGCAATACGCCCGCTTTAGTGTAACCGAAGAACCCTGGGAACACAATAATTTCTTTTGTGTCTTTTAAAGGGGCTAAATTAGCATACGCTTCAGGTAATGCAAAGGTTCTTTCTGGTAAATCATTGACCACTAAACCTTCTTTAGGACTGACATAGCGTGCGGGCATACCAATGGCATTAAAGTAAGCTGCAATAAGCTTGGCGTTATTATCTTCACCTGCTGCTTTAATACTATCGATGAATAATTCCACATTTGTTTTGTCACCTTGTACACGTTCACGTAAATCTTCTGCGATTACGTCACAAATGGCATTATCTAGCCCCAAACCATCAGCAATCGCTCTAAAACGATCCACAACAGTTTGCAATTTTTCCTCTGTATTCTCTTGTAGTAACGCTGCATTTGCTAATTGTATTAATAGGTCAGTTACTTTTATATCGTCACCAGAACGTTTCCCTGGTGCTGAAACGGCAACAATCTTACGCGCCGGATTAGATTTTACAATGTTGGCTACTTTTTGTATTTGTTCTGCACTTGCTACAGATGTTCCACCAAATTTACACACGATCATATCTATCAAATCCTAACTTTTTCAAATTAATTGTATTCCTCCACAAAACAATTGACTGTACACAGTGTACAAATTATAGTTTCCTACGTCAATACAATTTAAAAAATTCACGCAATTTTTCGAGAAATATGGACAATTTTCGTACTGTTTGATTTATTATACGGATTTCACATGAAATAGTTAAGGTTTTTGTGAATTTTTTTCGTGACGTTCACATAATCGTGAAATTTTCGGTTTTGACTTTCTTCTATATAAATGAAGAAAACGCTTACTCCATTTATGATATGCACAAATATCCACTATGTCTGTGCTATTTTTGTATGTATCGAGGATTCCTTCAGCAAGGCTTTTTCTTTTATTTATGAGGTTTTTCGCTCGTTCCTGAGGCCTTTATGGAGTGACTGTGGATATAAAAAACTAGGCTCACGTCGAGTGATGCCTAGTTTTGATTTTGCTATTGGATTAAATGGCTGTCCAGCCGCCATCGATTACGAGCTCTGCGCCTGTCATAAAGCGGGATTCGTCTGACGCTAAGAACACTACGCCATAAGCTACATCTTCAGGTTCACCGAAGTATGGTAATTGCGTGTAAGCTTGATAGTATGGCAATGCACCGCCCTCTTCCATCGTAGGCGCTGTCATTGGTGTTACAATAATGCCTGGATGAACAGAATTCACACGAATTTTATCTTTACCATATTCAATCGCAGCCGATTTAGAAAGCACACGAAGCGCTCCTTTTGCTGCTGTATAAGGGCTTGTACCAGCCATTCCCACGATTCCACCGATCGAAGAAATATTGATAATTGAACCACCGCCAGCTTTTTGCATTTCAGGAATCACATATTTCATGCCAATGATACAACCATTCAAGTTAATATCCATAATTTTATTCCATTCAGCCATTTCCATGTTGGCAATTGTTTTAGGTGATGAAACGCCCGCATTGTTGACGAGGATATCCACTTTGCCATATGCCTTTACAGCCTCGGCAATCACTGCTTTCCACTCATCCTCAGAAGTAACATTATGTTGAAGACCAATAATGTCCCCACCAATTTCTTTAATTTCTTTTACTAAATTATTCAAGGGCTCGATTTGTACATCTGTTGCAATGACCTTTGCGCCTTCTTGTGCAAATAGTTTTGCCTCAGAAGCGCCCATTCCCATTGCTGCTCCTGTAATAATTGCTACTTTCCCATTTAAACGACCCATCATAAAACTCCCTTTCTTCTATATAAATGAACAATTCGTGAACACGTTAACAACTAGTTGCATTATCGACACGGTGTCGTTAATATAATTATAACGCGCAATTGAAAAAGGGCAAACAACACCAAAGCCCATAATGATGCTTTCACAACACTTGCAATCGGACTGTTGTTTAAATAGAAAATTTTATACAAGGAGCTTCAAAATGTCGAAAAAAATGGACCCTCGCGTCATCAGAACGCGCCAATTATTAAGAGATGCACTAGTGGCATTAATTGATGAACAAGGCTATGAAAAGATTACGGTACAAGATATTACACAACGGGCTACATTAAACCGTGCCACTTTTTATTTACATTACCGTGATAAATTAGACCTTCTCTATCAAAGCTCAGAAGAAGCCTTGCATGAGCTTGTAAGTAGTATCCATTCACCCTTCGAAGAGAAGAAGGATTTTGATTTATTACCAAATTATGACCAGCCACATGAGACATTTATGCATTTATTTGAACAAATAGCGCTGAATAGTAAGCTATACAAGGTCTATCTCACAGAAAAAAATATCCCTTATTTCTCCGATGGTCTTAAAGACATTATTATCAATTTTGTCTCAAGCGGCATTCAAATGATGGAGCCTGACGACCAAAAGCTGACCGTGCCGCGCGAAATGGCCGTCCGTTTTTATGCAGCCGCCTTTCTTGAAGTAATCGTCTGGTGGTTAGAAAATGATATGCCCTATACCCCCAAATTTATGGCGACCCAGTTAATGCGTATTACCATTAAAGGCCCTTATATTGACAACCCTTTTGAAAGATAAAGCAGAACACCAAATTTCAATTAACAACAAAAGGTAATCACAACGCAAATGTGATTACCTTTCTCTATTTGTCTCGAAAGTTATACGATTTTCATGTTTAATTCTCTAGTAGGGTTATAGAATTGTAACCATTTCTCCGCTTCACTGACCATCCACGTTCCAAATTCATTTAAAAACAATAACAAAACGTTTGTATCGATTATGGGTGTTATTGCATATTCAAGTGCCCTTCTCATGTCGCTTTCCTTGTCAGGGAAATATTCTGAGAACCGTTTATAGGCGGGGTATAAATCCCTTGTATAGGTGTTTTCCTTTGTTATGACAAGTGCAAGCCCTGCTCTTACTATAATTTTCATAATCCACTTACAACAATCTTTAATATCCTCTCTATCCGAATTATCTTGAAGATCATCACAGGCATTTTTTATTTGCCCCTGCAAATGAATAAGGTGGTCATTCGCTAAAGCCTCGTTCGCTTTATATCTTGATAATCGAGGTATTAAATCCTCTCCAAAGACACATATACTATGGGTTTGGAGGATGAAACTAATGATTGAAAAAGATGTCGTATTTAAAATATCTTCTTTGCCGAATACACTTAGCTCAATCCCATCTACACAATGATGGTTTTGAGTTAACGCTTGCTCTACTTCTTTTATCCGCTTTACCTGCTGTTTTTTAGGCTTATGCTTCGTAACCGCTATTGTGTCTAAGTCAGCTACTCCTTCAATACCTATACCCTTTGGAATCGATCCCCTTATATAAATGCTATGTAAGTCATCTTGGAGAAGGGTGCGATAGGTATGAACCACATCGTTGATGACAGCAAGAAAAATAGGGTTGATTTTATTCCAATCTGCTTGATTAATAATGTATCCATCACTATCTGTCAGACATAAGCTGCCAATTTCTTTTATAGTCGTCATTACATCGCTCCTTTTAGGTGACTGATTTACTTAAAAATAGGATAGCATGTCCTATACAAACACACTATCCTACTTTCATGTTGGAAGTCCTTTGAAACTATCAGCATTTACTTTTCTTTAAATTCAAATTCAATTTTTCCTTCTACCAAACGGAGGGCTGCATTAAATTGTTTGCCATTCTTTGATTTAAAGCCTTTCATCATAGCAGTTTTCCCACTCTTACATAAATCAAGGATGTTTTTTTCCGTTAGTTTTTTTCCTAATAGCCTTTGTGGGAACGTTTGCTTACAACCATTTTTATAATTCGAACATCCGTAAAAGCTTTTACGCAAGCCTATTTTCCCTTCCTTGCATGCTGGGCACATGGCAATATCTTTGACCACAGCTGGTTTAAACTGCTCTGCTTCAATTGTCAGTGACTCTAACTGTTTAGGCACCTCTGCTATTAGTTGATGAATAAACTTGCCTATGCTCTCAATAAAATGCTTGGCAGAGCCTTCCCCATGGCCAATTTTATGTAAGTAAATTTCCCATTTGGCCGTCATGGAAGGACTTGACAGTAATGTCCCTTCAATTGCCTGACATAAAAGCTGTCCTTTCGGTGTAATGCTCACGATATTTTTTCGTACTTCAATAAATCCATGCTTCTTAATCGTCTCGATAATGCCACTTCGAGTTGCTTCCGTCCCAATCCCTTCAATCGATTTCAGCACCTCGATCTCCTCTTCATCCTCAACCGATTTACCACAGGTTTTCATCATCGTAATGAGTTGACCTTCTGTATAGGGCTTCGGAGGTGTTGTCGTGCCTTCTAAAATAGCAATCTTACTTTGTACCAGCTCATCTTGGAAGACAACAGGTAAAGACTCCTCACGCGCCTGCACCTCTGTCTCATTTGAAAATAATTCTTTCCAGCCTTTGACAAGCTCTGTTTTCCCTACTGTTTTAAACTCTACATTTTTGACATTCGTGATAATCGTTTTTTCATCGTATTCATAATCCTGATGAAACATAGCGAGTGTCGTATTGAGGATTTCAAAATAAATATTTCGTTCATCAGCATTCATGGATTGCAACGCTTTGGCGGTCGGTATTTTTTTCGTTGGAATTATCGCATAGTGCTCCCCAACATTGGCACTGTCGACATAGCGCTTGTTCTTCCCTCTATTGATTGGCTGAAATGCTTTTCCCACGAGCTGCTGATAGTTTCCTAATGATTCATTTAAATAAGCAAACTCATTATGTGTAATGAGCTGTGAATCGGTACGTGGGTAAGAAACGAGCTTTTTCTCATAAAGTGATTGCGTAAGTTTCAACACATGTGATGGACTGTATTTCCAACGTTTATTGGCAGCCGCTTGTAAAGTTGATAGCGCATGTAGTTTAGGCGGTGCCATCCGCTTCGTTTTGTTCGTGACACTTGTAATGAGACCTGTATCATTCGGTTCAATCCCATGCTGTTGCAATAACTGCACTGCCTCAGCCCGCTCTTTTGTCTTTAGCTTTGCCTTCCCTTTATATACACCATTTTGAGCTTTAAATACCCCTTCGATTTCATAAAATTTTTCAGGCTTGAACTGTTCAATTTCCTGCTGTCTTTTATAAATTAAATAGACGGTTGGCGATTGTACTCGTCCGATGGAGATACTGCCCTTGAAGCCCTTTTTCTGCAACAGTAGCGTATAGAGGCGACTACAGTTCATACCTACTAGCCAATCGCTAATTTGACGCGTTTTAGCTTCTTGGTACATAAGCAAATCACGCTCATTACCTTGCATATGATTAAAACCTTTTCGGATTTCCTCCACTTCTAATGAATTGATCCATAATCGTTTAACTGGCTTATTTACTTTTGTCATTTTCAAAAGGGAGTAGAAGATATTTGAACCCTCACGTTCACTATCACAGCAGTTATAAATCATTGTTACTTGGGGATCACTAAAGATTTTTTTGACTGCATTGAATTGTGGATACATTTTAGAGACCACTTTATCTTCAAATTTTTGCGGAATGATCGGTAATGAAGCAAGCGACCACTTCTCCCATTCCTTTTGATATTCTTTCGGCTCCTTTAATTCAACAAGATGACCAACCGCCCAGGTAATAACTGCACCATGAGGAAAAGTAGCACAAGGTTCCAGTTCAATAAAGGTTTTCTCTTTTTGCTTCACTTTAAAGGCGTCTGCATATGCTCTTGCTTGAGATGGTTTCTCTGCTAATATAGCAATTTTCCCCATTAATCATCACATCTTCTTTATAATATTTTAGTAGCTTTTCTATAAAAACATAAAACTCAACTAATCAGATTAGTTGAGTTGATGGTGAAATACCTTACTACTATTTTACTTTAAACCATATAAAATAGCACTTACTAAAATCTTTGACCTCTTAAGCAAATTATAAAGAAGCAAAAATTTTCTTTACCCATTCAAGATACGCTCGCATATAGTATTCCTGCTTAAAGCCATGATTCTGGTCCTCTGCTACTATCACAGTCACATCCGCGTCTGCGTTTCGTGCAGATTGGATATACTCCTGTGGACCTTTTACCCCGATTGCTAAATCCTTTGTCCCATAAGCTATAAACTGAGGTATATGAGCTGTTCTGAAATGCGTAGATAAATCTGTCTGCTGCAAGAGCTCTTCACGTTTTTCTGGATTTCTGACATCTTCATCATTAAAAGAAGCAAAGAGCATGGGCACATTATAGCGATACGTCAATGCAGGGTAAATCATAGCAGCAGATGCTACTTGATCATCAACACCATCAATGGCATCAGGCCGATAACTAGCAGGAAACAGATTTTCTCCCTGAATGAGGTTAATAAAGCTACCCGTTTGATAGCCTCCAGCACTAAAACCTATTAAACCAATTCGATCTGGATGGAGACCATAATCATTGGCATGATAACGTAGAAATCGGACGGCACGCTGAACATCTAGCTGTGGAATAGGCCACTCATAGGGATTGGAACGATAGTGGAGAACGAATGCATTAATACCTGCTTTATTTAATGATGCAGCTACTTCCTTTCCTTCCGCTGTTCCTCCATCCATTTCCTTAAAGCCATAACCACCACCTGGCATAATAATGACGGCACTGTCACTGTTCGCTACTGTATAAGGAATCAGATAGGGCTCATCTTCATAGGTTGATTTTTCATAGCCCCCTTCAATTTCATAGACATAGGTAAAGGTATCAATGGCCGCTTCATTGTCTTTATAGTCTTCTCCCACAATGCCAGTGGAAAATTTGAATGTCGCCAAAAGTCTGTTAGGATTGCCCTTAATATTCATATCGTCAAGTTTACTTCCCGAATGATTACCTGCCACTTCTTCTCCCCAAATCTCCACCTTGTCTTCAATATCCGCAACTGGCTTGCCTGGTTTATTTCCTAACGGATTAATCACAAGAATAGCGTATCCAATCCCCATAAACAAAGTCAGTATAACTAGAAGGATTCCTGCCATCTTGGCTATTTTCTTCACTACCCTCATCATCATAACCTCCATTAAATTTACTTATGTATCGTTTACTATTTATTATCTCGGGTAAAGGATTATTAACCTTTAGCTCATTCTTTAGCAGATAACGATTGAAGATCTTGTATAGCATCAATACAAGGTTGTATTTTTCCATTTTCTAAAGGATTAAAGTGACCCTTTAGAGGAAGCATGACGTATTCCTTACTAAAGAAATGTCTGAAGACCACAAATTTTTTAAAAACTGCATACGTACCTTGTAATGACGTAAACTATAAAAACACAACAATAATTCTTTCGGAATATGAGGTAGGTATTGTAAAAAAGAAGGAGGGATACGATGTTTGATGAAGCTGCATATTTTATTTTTAGAGCACTGTTAATTTTAACTGTTTTGGTTGTTGTGGTTGGAATCCCACTTGGTGAAACACTGATTAGAAAAAAATAAAACTGCATCTAAATGGATGCAGTTTTTGATTTTCATCCTACTTTGTGTCGATAATATTGGAATTGGTGAATTAGTGACCATATAGAACCCCGTTTATACTATCATCCACCTTAAGGAATTGTATTACTCATAACCGTCACAAAGCCGTTCAACGAGGCTGTATCAATTAATCGAAGTATTCCCAGTCTTGCGGTATCACTGTAGACATACCAATGATTTGCAGTAGTATCATGCACCAAAACTCCGCCCAAGTCCCCCGTGGAAAAATAAATATCAAACCGTTTGATACTGTTCGAGTCTTGGTCTAAAAAATCAAATTGCGCAGTTTTATCATAGTCTCCTACTGGAATGGGATGAGAATCCCAAGGATTATAAGTAGGTGCTTCGATTTTACTTCCATTATTTTTTATAAAAGTATGATAAATAGCTTCGTTATAACCATTCCCATTGATTTGCTGTACGACTCCGCCTAATGTCATATGATATTCGTATTGCAATGCTTTTACTTTTATACCATCAATAAAGAGAGGCTGTGTCTCAACCGTTACTGTACCGTTTTTGTAAGTGATATTGCTGCCAAATGTTTCGGCAAGAAAACGCATCGGAACAAAAGTACGATTATTCTTCATATATGGCTTTACATCAAGCGTTTCTGTTTTACCGTTTTTCACCACTTGATTACGATTAAGTTTTAGTGTTACCTGTATATCGTTTTTAGTAAGGGTGATTTGGGCATCCGTCCATACAACATTTACCCCTAAATTTTCACTAATTACACGTAAAGGAACCATTGTCCGATTACTTTTAACTTCTGGATTTACATCAGATGCAATTGTAACACCGTCAACTTTTATTTGAAAATCGGCTGCATATGCCGGTGACGAAGTCATGATTAGAATCAACCCAAGAAAAATTCCTGAGAACACTTTTTTCAACATTGAACACTCCTTTTCTTAAAACTCACTATTCTCCCCAAAAATACATTCCACTAAAATATTTTACCATAAAAATCCACCTATATCGTTAAACTATCCTGCTCTTTATTCAATCTACATGACCTATAAAAGAAGACGCGTTTCGAAATAAACGCGTCCGATTGTTAGATAAAGATACTGATGAAAATTAGAGTTGATGTCCTTTCTAAAAACCTAATAAATTCCCCTACTAAAGGCTGGCTGCCAAATTCCTTGGGCATTTTTCTCCATACCTAGCTCTGTTGGTCCTTCAAGTGAAATAAATTTTACAACACCTGTTGTATCTGTTTGTTGCTCAAACTCCGCATGTTCTAGCCCAGCAAAGAGGTTTGCAATAATAAGGCGATTTATTTCCTTTGTAAACAACTCCTGACGTACGATTTTCGTTTTCTCATAATATCTTCGAACACTTTCTGTTTCTTCGTTCTTATTTGTTGTAAACAATGCTTCATATGTTTCATAATCTTTCTCAATTTCACTCAATAAAAACATTTTAGTAATCGCTTGGGGTGTCATATTTTTTAACTTTTCAATATTATAATCCTCTTTAAAGGCATCAAAAACTTGCTGCTCCTGTTCAGACAATTCAAATGTTAGCTCAAAATTTTGGAAGCCTACGACCTTACCGACTAATTGCCCCTCACTAATTTTCATAATCGTATGGCCTTCGTCACTGTCATAAACAACCATTTCTTTTTCTTTCGCAGAAATCGATTTGTCATTGAATGGCGCTGGTCTTGTTCCATAATTATGAAAAAAGTAAGGATTCTTAAATGGGTCATTAATTTCCTCTTTTTTTATTTGCTCATTTAATCCATGTACTTTTAATGGGGTATCCTCTACTAAAATTTGCCCTTGCTTCATTGTTACATGATCATTCCCTAATCCTAATACAGTTGAAACGACAAGCCCATCCGTTCCATAAAAAGCAATATAATCTCCATACGTAATGGGGGCTTCCTTATCGATAATCATTGGTAAAAAATGCAGCATCCATTGTTTTCCAAGTAGATGGGCATATTTAGGTTGAATGATGTCTAACGAAGAAACATCATCGACAATCGGTAGTAGCTCATTTTGCTGACTTGCGGTTTGTAGGTTATTCTTTTGAGAAAACTCAACGAATAGCATTAACCCAATAATGAAACAAGCTGCAATAGATACGGTGACAACCTGCCAGTTAAACTTTCTTTTTATGGGTTTCTTTTGCAATATACGTTGCTTGATGTCGTTTGTAAATGGGGCATCTTGTCGCAATTCTTCTTTTAGCTTGTCTTTAAATTCCTTCATAAAATATTGCCTCCAGTTCCGGATTTGTTTTCAACAATTCTCTCGCTCGACGAATCCTTGTACGAACGGTGTTTTGTGAGACGTTTAATAAACTAGCAATTTCAGAAACATCAAATTCTTCATAATAAAACAGTACAATGACTTCCCTATAATGAAGTGGTAATGCAAAGACAATTTGCTTTAAAGTTGCAAAATCTTCAGTTGCTATATATGTTTGCTCTACGGAGGGTTCAGTTCTACCTAGTGGTAAAAGCTTTGAAATAAATGATTTTCTCTTTTGTTTACGTAGTTCATCGTGACAGCAATTAATAGCGATACGGGTTAAATACGTTTTCAATGAAGCATCTTTTCTAAAATCGTCTTTATGTAATAAGTACTTCATGAGTACGTCCTGTGTAATCTCCTCTGCAAGCTGAAAATCCTTCATATATAAATAGCTAAGATGATACAAATATTCACCATATTGTTCTACGATTTGTTCCAACAACAACTCACCTCGTTTCAATCCTACTACTTAGACGCTCGTTTTCTAAAAAATTGTTCAATCTCCTGGAAATATTTTAGAATAGCCTTTTTATCAAGATTGCAGTAGTATGTAATGCACTTCTAGATGATGCAACAGTACCTATGTATTAGATGGGCTTACTGATAATGGCCCTTTTCATGAAGAAAGACGCTTTCCTATTATTTCAGATAAGCGTCCCAGAAGATCATTATTCAACTTTACCTATAGTTCGTTCAAGAAGGACTGTTCTTTTTTCGATTTGTTAAATAAATCTACTCTTTCTTTTATACTTTCGTTCTTACTAGTATCCCACCATTCAACGACCACATAAATCTCATGTATATCTTTCAGTGTAATAAAGTCACCATTTTTATTGATGTATGGCCCTGCAATAGCACCAGTTGTATATTCTGCTATATTCGTCTCACCAGTAACTGAATCAGTATGAACGACTGAATCATCACTCTCGATAACCACATGCGTTTCAAAGTGGAAGAAATCTGTCATATACGTATTGACGTTTTTCATTTTTAAGGTCCCAAATCCTGCTTTAAAGTCTTCTGGTGTTATAACAATCTCATATCCAGTTAGATTCCAGCTTTCACTTTCACCCATCAATAATAAATAATAAGTATTACCACCTTTTTGAGCATTGCAGCCAGATAGTACAAAGAACGACAACATCAAATAAATGCAAGGTACTAAACCTTTTATATACTTCTTCATTCAATCCCCCTTTGAAAAATGAATGCAATTCAATTCTTTAAAAGAAAAAGACACGTTCCTAAATAAACGCGCCCTTTTCTGGAATAAAAAATGAGTTACTAACTATTCATAAACTTTTGTAGGCAACTTGAACGATTTGTTGTTCACCATTCTTCTCAAAAATCTTATAATTTTCCATCCCGATTTTTTCCGCAACTTTTTGGGATGGGATATTTTTTAAGGTCGTGTATGAAAATATTTCAGAATAGCCCAGAACATTCCATGCATATTCCTTACAAGCAGATGCCGCTTCTGTCGCATACCCCTTATTCCAATACGCTTTAATAATGTGAAAACCGATTTCAGGTAACCATACACCGTCAATGTTCTGCATGGTTATTCCACAATCACCGATAAATCGATCCCCTTCTTTTAAAACAACTGCCCATAGTTCGTGATTATATTGCTTATAATTTTTCTCATTCCATCTGATCCAATTTTTAACCTCTTCTTGATTAAAGGGATGAGGGTAATATTGCATAGATTCGGGGTCGGAAAGCACTTTTGATAATTCATGATGATCGTCCATTTTTAACGCTCTAAGGTATAATCGTTCCGTCTCGATTATCTTCAAAATGCCCACCCTTTGCTTTTAATATATTTTGCTACAATTTTTCATTTAGAAATGTGCAGTACCTGTTTTTACCCATTTGAAGCCAAAAAGTTACCCAAAGTAATGATGGACACACCAAACAAACAGAAACAGACTTACTATCCCCCAAGCAGTGGTACTCCATATCCACCAAACTACAGATCTTGCTTTTGATGAATTTCCCTCTTCTTCCATATTCAATTTTATAAAAGCGACCTTACTTTCCATACCTTTTTTCATAGAAGCGAGCACAACAAATCCAATTATTATGAAACCAATAGTTACCCAAAGTAGTAGGTCCACCTTTACACTCCCTTTATAGAATTGAATTTCACCGCAATTTATTATAATAATTAGATTCTACAAAGATCACAATATACCTTGTGTTAATTCAAGTGCGTTTAAGTATATCATGTATTAAAATGCTGAAACTTAAATTGCCAGAAGCTTTGTTTGGAAACTTTACTTAAAAGAATGTTATTCAACAATTGGACCCAATGTTAAGATAAACACGCAAATGTAAGATGTATTGCTTTACTCAACAATATGACCCTTAAATGAAAAGGAGCAAAATAGATGGCCCTATCCCTCACTTTGCCTGCTCTATCCCTCACTTTTCACGTTGTATCCGCTACTTTTCATGTTTTAACCACTACTTCAGAGCCTATCCCTCACTTTGCCTGCTCTATCCATCACTTTTCACGTTGTATCCGCTACTTTTCATGTTTTAACCGCTACTTTAGAGCCTATTCCTCACTTTGCCTGCTCTGCCATTTGAGTGGTTGAACTAGAGTCATAAAATAAACCGACCCAATGGATCCGCCAAGTGCAATTAATTGCATGTGACGAGTACTTAATTCCCGCTTTAGTTGTGAATCTTGATGATTATCTTTCATAATGCTTACTCCTCATACGTTTAGATTTTCAAATACTTGCTCAAAAAAGGAATAAAAAAAACGCCCTTTTGGATTAACCAAAAGGACGATTCAACTCGTGTTACCACCTTTAATTTATAAGCAATTCACATTACTTACCTTAAGAAGTACGGTCATTTGACGATACTCTCGCACATGATTACGGGTGTATGATCTTTTCGGTACAGAGCTCCAAGATGAATTCTCACTCGTTTTACATGCACCTCTCATCAACCGGTAGCTTTCTGTTCGTAAAAATAATTGATACTATTTTTTTCATAGCCTTTGTTCTAGCCATCTCACGAGAAAGAGTAGATTTTCGCTAAATAAAGCGCCCGATTGTAAAAGGCCCAAAAATTACCATTCTCTTCATTACACTCTCTGAAAACCAAAAATATATTTCAATCATACGAACAGGCAACGAATATCTTACTTTTTGTTCTTTTGATATACAATAAAAGTAAGGCCATTTAATAGCAATGTAAAAATGAGAAGAACTGCTGTGGCTATCACGACTGCACGTGTCGTGTCCATGAGTGCCGTCCAATCCTCAATTTTTACTAAATGATAATGATAGAACATCTGAAAACTAATTGAAATAGCGCAGGCACTGATGCTGAGAACGGCAAGGATGCCCCAATTAGAATATTCATGCTTTTTATTTCCCATTAGATAGAAAACTGGAAGTATCCAAGCGACTATTCCAAGTAAGAGACTGCCAATATTAAGCCAACCAATCATAACGAATCCCTCTTTCTATTTGTATTACCGTTTAACAATACTTAACGGTAAATTGTAGGAAAGGTTTCAAATAACTGTATTATTCAACAATATCGACCTTTAAAAGAAAAAGACACGTTTATAAATAAACGCGCCCAATTGCCGAAAACTATTATTCAATTAAAACTACCATTATAAACTTTATCTTTTCGCTTCATTTGTATATGCGTAAATATTTTCACTATTAATATACCAATTATTCCACCAAGTATATTACATAACAAGTAGATAGCATCTATAGAACCAATGTTCCTAGGAACTAAACTAAACGACCCTAATAGTAGACGTAAAAGCTCTGTACCTAAACAACACAATATCACTAGAAAAATGGCTTTATTTATATTTTTAAAATGGAAAAGAACGCATAAAAATATCCCTAAAGGAAGTAATAATAAAAAATTATAAACTATAGATGAATAGCTCCACAAATACATATTGAAGTGGATACTATCAAAAATTCCAAACCAATCATTAGCTGTAATAAAACGTCTACTCTTGTCTGCTGGATTTAGAGGTACAAGTGTTATTCCCCCTACTTTAATTTGAAGTAAACATAGTAAATAGAAGAGAAAGCTATATAAAGTAACACGTCTTTGATTACGCTTGATTTCTTTTCTAAAGTAATCAAGAAATACATCTATAAAAATATAGACCAACAACACTAAAAATCCGAAAGGAACAATATTATATAGAACATAGTTTGTATGCAAGTAAACACCTCCCAAATTTTGTAACAACTATCATTTTACTTATTTTAACAATGTTAGTCAAATAGTGTTCTTCCACTACCATTTTTTCATTTAGCTGTTTTTATTGTCATTATAAAAAACACCCCCATAGACCACCATATCTATAGGGGGAAAAACGGTACGATATTCGTATGAAGTTTAGTAGGTTACCTCGGAATCTTTTCGCTTCGGAATAAGTGCAGTAAAAAGTGCAATTAAATTAGGTGGAATGCTAAATAATAAAAACAGCCAGTTTGTCGTCAGGATCGAGATTATCGTGAATACAATAATGGACGTAATGAAGACGAATAGGCCCACCTTCACACGCGAAGGCTGTAACGGGGCTGCACTGGACATATTGATGGTCAAAATAATCCCAATGATTCCCCAACTCGCTACGTGTGTTAATAAAAGGATACCTAAAACCATGGCAGTGCTTAATTCAATCCCAAAATTGAGTAACGTAAAGAAAACATACAGCGCTCCTAATGTCACATACCAAGAATAGGATCTGGCCTTTTGCCAAATATGATAGTACAGCTCGTCTAAACCTCTGCTTTTTCTAGCTTTCTGTCGCCCGAACCACCATCCAAGGAGTCCACCAATCACTCCCCCATACAATCCAATCATACCCCAGATATTAATCTCCATCACTCATTCTCCTCCTCTTCAAATATAAACACTTCTTCAATTGTGCTATTGAACGCTTTGGATATGTTGTAGGCAAGCTCTAAGGATGGATTGAATTTGCCTGATTCAATAGCAATGATTGATTGCCGTGAAACGCCAACTTGTTTCGACAACTCTTCCTGCGTAATCTTGTTCAATTTTCGTAATTCTCGAATTCTGTTTTTCATAATGCCTCCTTTATAAATGTAAAGCAAACTATACATTTAATGTTAAGTAAAGTTTACTTTACATCACTACGTATGTCAAGCAAACTTTACAATTTGATTTTTAGTTAGATGAAATGGCAATGTCGAGTAAAGAACAACAAAATTCTATTACTATGTACTACTTTCGGAAAATTTGATAAATTAATAGTAAGGAATGTTTTGAGCGTTACAAAAAGGAGGTTATCCAAATGAGTAAAAAAGAGCTCTTGCAAAATGGAGTCAATCAGGTTTTTTACGAAGAGGAATGGTACCCACCGTTATCAGAAGCATTAAAGAATCTCACTGCTGCGCAAGCTAGTTGGCAACCAGAAGGAAATGCTGCTAATACGATTTGGGAAAATGTAAACCATTTATTAATCTTTAAAGAGCGCTTACTTTCTCGCTTACATAAAGATGAGACATTTGTTGCTCCACAAAATAATGATGAAACGTTTGTCCAAGGCGGTGCTCATGATGAAGATGCTTGGCAAGAAACAGTGAATCGAACCCTTCACGTACATGATGCCCTACAATCTTCATTAGCATCCTTGCAAGAAGAGGCATTAGATCAACCTAGTCCCGCTCTTCCAGTTTGGCAACAATATCTAAATATCCTTTTGCACGACGCTTACCATACAGGACAAATTGTTCAACTTCGTAAACTACAAGGTTCATGGCCTGCTAAGCGCTCCTACTTATAAACGATGATTCCAATTGGTGATTGAAAAGCAGATGCCCCCTCAAGTTAGAGACAAACTACTAACTATAGGGGGCATATCATTTAATTCGTTTTCATTATCCATCTTAAGCTGTTTATCTACCATAATCAGTGGAACATCACTAATGTCGAGAGTGGTTTTAGTAAGTTTACAAGTCTATCGGCTTACCACCTGTCACTCCATAAATCTGACCCGTGATATAACTTCCTTCATCCGAGGCCAGAAGAACATAAACGGGTGCAAGCTCTACTGGCTGTCCCGCACGGCCGAGGGGCGTATTTTGGCCAAACTCAGGAATCTCTCCTTCTAATTTCCCGTTATCCAGCTGAAGCGGCGTCCAAATCGGGCCAGGTGCAACACCATTGACACGGACACCTTTAGAAGCAAAGTACGAGGATAGAGATACCATAAAGTTGCTTATTGCACCTTTTGTCGCGGCATAATCCATTAAAGATGAGGATGGATCGAAAGATTGAACCGATGTGGTGGTGATAATTGCACTTCCTGGCTCCAAATGTTCTTCAGCAGCTTTTACGGTCTCGAACATGCTGATGATGTTTACTTTGAAAGTGTCTTGCACTTGTTTAATTGTTAAGTCACTTAGGGATGGCTGTGCGATCTGTTGCGCAGCATTTAATACAAGAATGTCCAATCCGCCAAAGGCTTCTAAGGTTTTTGTAACAATCTCTGTCGCTGCGCCGTCTTCTCGCAAGTCGTACGGTAGCAGTAATGCTTTTCTTCCTGCTTTTTCAATTAATTCTTTAACGACGTTGGCATCTTCCTCTTCACCAGGGAAGAATTGTATGGCTACATTGGCTCCTTCACGTGCATAGGCAATAGCGGCAGCACGGCCAATCCCAGAATCGCCTCCTGTAATTAAGGCATTGCGCCCTTCTAGACGATTGTATCCTTTATATGATTCTTCTCCGCAGTCAGGTTTGGGGATCATTCCATGCTGTAGCGCTGGCGTGTTCTGTTCCTGATTTGGGAATTTTTCGGTATGAAATTTTTTACGTGGATCGGTTAGATGTGGGTTTCCCATCAGCTATCATCTCCTATTTTGATTAATTAGTGACAAACACTTTGTGTGCTTACACTGTTACATTTTGTTGAATACCCTCTGAACATTTACTTTAAACAGCATCAGATTTCTTCCGCCCTTCCACCAATGATGGAGTCATTTACATTTTCCTTACAAAAGAAAAAACACCCTATATAAGCGAGCAGACTAGTCCAATGTTGAAATGGATAGTTTGAACACTTACATTGAGTGTTTTAAGAACCTCTATAAAGTAGGTTATGAAAGATATTTAATAACGCTTTGTTTGTTTAAATTAACGCCTCAATTGCTTGAGCTACTTGCTCTTCTGTTAAATTGTGACGCACGATGTAGCGATTGCGCGCATGCTGTGTACATTCGATTGTACAGCCACCTAAATGCTTTGCTTCATTTTCTTCAGATGCGATGATTTGCTTGTTACATTCAGGATTTGCACAGTTAATGTAGCGTTCACAAGGTTCACCGTCATAGTGATCACGACCGACAATCACATGCTCTACTTGATTGATTGGCACCGTTAAACGCTCATCGAAAACGTACATTTGCCCATCCCATAATTGACCTTTCGTCACAGGATCTTTTCCATATGTTGCTACACCACCATGTAATTGACCGACATTGCCAAAGCCTTCACGTTTCATCCAACCCGAAAACTTCTCACAACGAATACCACCCGTGCAATATGTTAAAACATTTTTCCCTTCGAAGAGCTCACGGTTTGCACGGACCCATTCTGGTGTATCACGGAAATTTTTTACCTCTGGTCGAATCGCGCCACGAAAATGGCCGACATCGTATTCATACGTGTTACGCACATCTAATACTACTGTATTTTCATCTTGCATTTCAGCAAGGAATTGTTCTGGTGACAGGTAGCGACCTGTTAATTCATGTGGGTTGACGTCTTCTTCTAAGCCTAAGTTGACTAACTCAGGACGTGGGCGAACGTGCATTTTTTTGAATGCATGTCCTTCTGCCGCATCAATTTTAAAGACAATGCCTTCGAATAATGGGTCTGCTTGCATGTTTGCCATATATTGCTCTGTTTGCTCAATCGTCCCCGAAACAGTCCCGTTAATGCCCTCATTGGCTACTAAAATACGACCTTTTAAACCGATTTCTTTACACATTTCTAAGTGCGTTGCTGAAAACGTCTCTGGGTCTTCAATCTTCGTGTAATGGTAATATAATAAAACTCGATAATTCATTGTTTTCCACCTATCATTTCAATATTTGCAGGATATTCCTGATAGTGTCTTTTACGACCTATTAACCATAAAGGATAATCCGTTAATATGCTATCGGTAATTAGACTGAAATGAGTAGAAATAATTTTCCATATGCCGCTAGATAAAAAAAGACACATTCATTCGTTAAACAAATTTTATATTTTTCTTCACCGCATTTTCTACTAAAGCATAGAGTAAACTCGCAATACCAAAAATAAGCATCGAATTGATAATACTTAAATTATATTCTTCTATAAATCGCGAATCATAAATGATTACGAAAGAAAAAGCCCCTATTGCCCCACCAAATAAAGTGAAGGTAACCACTTTAAACAGCCAATTTTTCATAAAACGACTCACAATAAATGTTAGCGGTAAAAACGAAATCGGATAGAGAATAAAAGCAAAAGAGCCCATTAAGAACATATAGCCAACGCCTAAATCACGAAATCCCGTCATATATTCTGATGTCCTGATTTTTCTTCCTTCTAAAACTTCTAAGCCAAATCCAGCTAAGGCAAACAGCACTATAAAAGGTATCCACATGATTAAACAATGATAGAAAGTTTTCATTCTTATCCTTCCCCTTATGAATTTTTACTGCTGGTACAATTCAACCTCTTAATAGATCAAACGAAAATCATGGAAGAAAGTTACAATGTTTCTCACCTGACAAAAGATCAAAAAAAAGCATATTTTAGGGATTGATACGCCTAAAATATGCACCTCTCATTTCTTCTCTTTAAAACACAATCCCAATAATGATGGCTGATAGAACACTTACAAGTGAGGCACCGTATAGCAATTTTAATCCAAAGCGTGCCACTACATTGCCTTGCTTTTCATTTAACCCTTTTACGGCACCTACAATGGTACCAATTGAGCCAAAGTTAGCAAAGGATATGAGGAATACAGAGACAATCGCTGCTGTACGCTCACTGAAGCTATCTTGGATTTTAACGAAGTCCAGCATGGCAACGAATTCATTTGCCACAAGCTTTGTCGCCATGATACTCCCTGCATTCACAGCTTCATGCCAAGGTACACCCATGACAAACGCAATTGGGGCAAAGACATAGCCTAGGAAACCTTGGAATGTGATACCGAAAATGCCATCAAACACACCATTAATGAGGGCAATTAACCCTACAAAGCCTACTAACATAACCCCGACGATGATGGCTACCTTAAAACCATCCATAATGTATTCGCCTAGCATTTCAAAAAACGTTTGCTTTTCACCTTCTTGCACTTCGATTATATCTTCCTCCGCTTGTACTTCATACGGGTTAATGATTGAGGCCACGATAAAACCACCAAACAAGTTTAATATGAGAGCTGCCACTACATACTTTGGCTCTAGCATCGTCATATAAGAGCCCACAATGGACATCGATACCGTTGACATCGCAGAAGCACATAAGGTATAAAGCCGATGCTTTGGTAAAAAGCCGATTTGATTTTTCACTGAAATGAATACTTCATTTTGCCCTACGATTGCCGCTGCAACCGCATTATAGGATTCTAGTTTTCCCATGCCATTGATTTTACTTAATACGAAACCTATATATTTAATCATAAACGGTAGAATTTTATAATGTTGCAATATGCCGATGATGGCTGACATAAATACGATTGGCATTAAAACATAGAGGAAAAATGTATGTGCACCCTCATTCGCCATCCCACCAAATACAAAATTTGTGCCCTCATTGGCATATTCAAGTAGTTTTGCAAAGCTATCAGCAAATCCTTTAATTAAAAATTCCCCAATACCTGTTTTCAGTAATAGAAACCCTAAAACAAGCTGGATAACAATCATCACAATGATTGGGCGGTATTTAATCTTTTTCTTATTATTACTTGCAAGCCATGCTAAAAATAGCACGAGTAGTAGACCTACTATCGAAATAATATAATGCATGTTGTCCCCTCCGTAACGAACAATGTTTTCAAATGCTTTTTCTTCCCATCCCATGCAATCCCTTACACATCGATGATTGTATGAAGAGCAATGTCCACCATATCAAAAAAGGATTTTTCACTTTCCTCGTGCGTTAAGCTTTCATTTGTTAATAGTTGACTACCTACCGTCAAAATAGACAATGCCTTTACTCCATATTTTGCGGCTAACGTATAGAGGGCGGTGCTTTCCATTTCTACCCCTAAAACACCGAATTCCATAAACTTATGAAGCCTGTCTAATGTTTCACGATAAAATTCATCTGAATTATAAATATTGCCAACAAACACATTGCCTTTTTTCCCTTGCGCTAGTTGAAACGCTTTCATTAATAAGGAAAAATCCGCAATTGGTGCGTAATTATTGCCGTAGAAAATTTTCTCCGTCAAATTGCTGTCTGAAGACACTGCTTGGGCTAGAATGATATCGCGGATTTGAATGTCCTGTTGCATCGCGCCACATGTGCCAATACGAATCAATTTTTTCACGCCATAATCGTTGACCAATTCAGTACCGTAAATACTCATCGATGGATTCCCCATGCCCGTCCCCTGCACGGAAATCGGTACACCTTTGAACGTTCCTGTATACCCATACATTCCTCTTACTTCGTTATAGCAATAGACATTCTCTAAAAAATGCTCTGCTACAAATCTTGCACGTAAAGGGTCTCCAGGCAGCAAGACACGCTCAGCTATTTCTCCCTTTTTTGCTCCTAAATGTCTACTCATTTTCATTCCTCCAAAAACTTGTCATTTATCTCCAATCCAATTAGGTAACCGTTTTCATTTACCAATAAAAAATACCCACAGCCATTTCCGAAACTACTTCTTTTACAAGAAATCTGTTCAGAAACTACTATGAGTATAAGGTTTAATAAACCTGACAAACTAGACCAGATTGTTACGTTGTGTACGGGAAATAATTGACCAAATTACCGAAGTAATTCTTGACGAATATTATCTAAGTCCCTTTTGGTAGGAATCGTAGATATAATAACAACCGGCACTGTCGTCAAGGCAACGGGAAAATTACTTATGACAAAATCAATGTGATGCTGCTGTACCATCTCATCCGTTAATCCCTTCATAATAGAGGTATTAATAATCAGCTGGTCCCCAATTTCATTCTTGATTAAATTGGCGATATAATGGCGGATTGAAAATTCCTCTCCAATAACCAAGAAGGCTCGTTTACTTTTATAACGTAGCCCTGAACGAACAAGCAAGGTAAGCTTGGTTAAATGAAAGTCATTATACAGGATAGAAGGGTACGCTTTTTTCCATGTTTGCATACAGACCTGCATATCTTGGTAAATTTGCTGACATTCAATTTGAACATAGTTTGTTAAATTACTTTTTGAAATCATCAGCCATTCAGGGATGGCATTATCGATTAAAAGCTTGTCTAAAAACTCATATACCTCCAAGCTAAACCGCTCATTCATATGTAGATTAGGGTAAACCTTTGCCAATAAGGTGAACAACTGCTGCGCCATTTGATCAATTTCTTTATTTTTATATAATTCGATTTCCTTCATTGGCGTCATGTCTGATCCTTCATAATAATGATATTGGCTTAGACTAAATAGAGATTGCATAAAAAACAATTCACGCTTTGGTAATTCAATCGAAAATTTTTCTTCCAGTGCCTGTGCAAAGTCTTTTACTGGCAAATAGAACATTCCTCTTTCCCAAGCGTAATCATCCTCCGTAATTTTGACATAGTTCCCCTTTCGTACTCTTTCCAAGACAATCGCCACTAAAAAGGATAATTTCCTTTTGGAGTTAATAAAATAAACAATGTTTTGCTCATGCTCTATTTGCGTGATGCATTGATTGATAAAATCAAAGTCACTATTGGTAAATGGCCATCCTGTATACTCATAGGCATCACCATATAATTTCCAATAAAAATAGCGGATATTCAATTCATTTCCCTTTACGGCGGGCGTCGAGTATGTAATGCGTAGCTTATACGGCTTCAAATCATGATTATTTAGTTGCGTAATCAGCTTCTTCAACGAGGAAGTGCTCATAAACATCGCCTCTGCTAGCTCCTCCATCGAATAAGGTTGCCCATTGATAAACAATAAGTGCATGAAGCGATAGAAGATGGTTTGCCTGAACATGCTCGAAAGCACTTCACTAACGGTTGTACTTCGCCCATCTCGTTGTAGAAAAATTCCCTTTCCTCTAGATACGTCAATCGTCATTGTTGCTGGTAATTGCCGATTGATCTCTTCTACGAGCTTCCGTATGGTCTTATCTGAAATATGTAAGCTTTTTTCAACCTCCCCTAAAGTAAACCATCTTTGTTCAGAATCTAGTAACAGTAATAATTGACTAGCTAATTTGAATTCCTTATCCACGTTCTCACCCTATCCATCATTCACAAAAAGGAACATACACTGGTAGCTGTATGTCCCTTTTTGCGTTTATTTCATATACGTATTCAAAACTTTTTCGATGTCCGTATTAAGCTTGTTGATATCAACTGCTGGCACGGGCTGATTGACAAGCTGATATTTTTCTTTTAGTTTTAGGATTCTTTGGACACTTTCATTGATGCGTTCCTCTGTTATTTCCCCATTGCTGACGGCTACCTTCACCGCTTCTATCGCTGCAGTAATATTGGCATATTCATGAGCGATTAAAATAATATCACTACCAGCCTTGATTGAATCGACAGCTGCTTGCCCGATCGCATAATGATTCGTGATGGCTTTCATCGTCATATCATCAGTCATCACAACACCGTCAAAGCCCAGCTGCTTTCTTAGCATACCCGTGATAATTTCCTTCGACATGGAGGAAGGATACTGTGGATCAATTTTTGGCAATAAAATATGTGCGACCATGACGACATCTGCACCATTGTTAATGGCCTCTTTAAATGGGACAAGCTCTAGCTGATTCAAATCGTTCAAGCTTTTTGTCACCTTTGGCAATTCTAAGTGGGAGTCCACAGATGTGTCACCATGCCCAGGGAAATGCTTCACGACAGGAATAACCTGCTCCGACTCCAGACCCTTCATTGTTTGAATGCCCAATTTGCTGACGATAGCTGGATCATTGGAAAACGAACGATCCCCGATAATTGGATTATTCGGATTGCTATTGACATCTAATACAGGCGCAAAGTCCAGATTGAAGCCAAATGCCTTTAATTGCTCCCCTAATAATTGGCCTACTTCAAATGAAAACTTGGATTGGTTAATGTCCCCAATTTTTCGGTTCGTTGGGAAATTTTTTAAAGCGCCTGGTAATCTGACTACTTTTCCACCCTCTTGGTCGGTGCCAAGGAAAAGTGGTAGCTGATTATTCGAATTGGCAGCCATTAAGTCATTCATCAATGTGACCGTTTGCTGGGGTGTTTCAAGATTATTGCCATAAAGAATTAAACCACCTACTTTAGCCTTTTGAATAAGGCTTATTGTCTCCTGCTGAAGCGTCGTACCTGAAACACCTGCAAACATCATTTGACCGATTTTCTCGTCCAATGTCATTTGTTCCACCGTATCTGGCGCTTGTGGCTTCAGTTCCGTATAGACCGAAATATGATGAACAGTAGGATTGGCATCACTGTCAATCGGTTTCGGTAAAATCCACTTTAATTGATAGCTGGCATTTACTTGGTAGACAAGAATAATTTGATCGGTTGAAGGATCCTGATAGTAACGAACTTCATCAGGTTCACCCAACTTATTTTTAATATCTGCTAAACGAATGCTTTTGATATTCTCTTTCGATGAACGGATATCGAAGGCCTGTGAACCTCGATAACCAATCGTCACATCCTCATAATCTTCATATTGTCCATTGGCGGATTCCGTGACCTGCTGCGGTTCTCCCCATTGCTCACGAACCGCTTGTTGTTCTGTATCTCCTGCTGCAAATGGCACATCAGGTACTTTTCCTTCTCGCGCTAATTGAGCAATATCCTGAATGAGGACCTCTATATTGTCTGAACCACCTTCCTGTTCGGACGCATCCTCTTGAATGGGCGTTGTCTCAGGATTTCTAGTCGGTAGTGTGACTGGCCTCATTTTCATGCCGATAAAAAAGGCTAGACCCATTAACATCAGCACAAGAACTAGCAGCACACCACGTCTTCTTTTATGCATGTAAAAACCTCCTTCACCAAGCCATTTGGCGACATCGAAACAAATCTATCAACTAACGTTATCATAACTGCCACCTGAATTCAAAGCTCACGCTGTGAACAGAATCGCAGCCTTCAATAGAAAATATTATCGTAAGCTAGCAAAAATGCAAAAGAAGATGTTAAAATATTCACATAAAGGGGGATATAACACATGGGGAAATTAAGTAAAAGAAATATACTGTGGATTGTGCCAATCGGTATCTTAGCGGTATTTTGGTACTTCTATGGTCCACAAAAGGATATTACAGACAATGAATATATTACATACGTAAAAAACTATTCCTATGAAAATAGCGCAAAAACTTTGGAGAGTGCCTTTGCCTCTGCCTGTGAAAATCCATATTGGGTCTATTTTGAAACACAAAAGGGACAGGATGTTGTAGAGTTTGAGGGTGATTGCACGGTTAACAATGAAGTAGCCAAGGTCAATGTACAGTTTCTGGTAGACAACGACATCACAAGTGTTCAATCAGGTGCAATGCTTGTCGATAGTAAAATGCAGGAAGAAGCAGACCGCGATGAATTTTTGCTAGCACTTGCTAAATAATCCCTTATAGTGATGCTATAAGGGTTTTCTCTGGGAAAGCGGATAAAATGTGCAAAGTAGTGGACAGCAATCCTACAGTGATGGATAGAAAGTTAAAAGTGGCGGATAGATCCTGTGAATTGACGGATAGCTCTGAGAAAGCGGAGTAAGATTTTGATGCTGCAATCGAATAAAAATGGAGAGGGTTGATCCTCTCCAGAAGGTGGTTATTATTTTTTCTTGGCGATCCAAATCGTCCATCGATCCTTTTCAATGATGGAACCTTCAGTGGTAATTGCATTCCTTATATGTTCAAGAAGGGTCGATAATTGGTTGTCATTCAATTCATGCAATAGACTACGCCCCACTCTACCTTGTAAATCAGCCAATAATTGCTCCTTATTAGCATAGACCTGTCTCGTCTCCCATAGTTTGAGTTCACTAATTTCTTGAAAGCCTACTTCTTGTAAGCTTTCTGTCACCAACTGACTAGTGTGTCTGCGCTCTACTTCCTTTTGAATAAGCGAAGGAAAACTTTCAAAGAAATAGCCCCTTATATGATGAGCATCCCCTGGAAGTAAGCAATCCTCTGGGGTGCGATCCTGTACGATAAAATAACCGCCTTGCTGTAAAAGCCGAAATGCCTCTTGAAAGCATGCTTTGACATCTTGTATATGATGAATTAAGGCTCTTTCAAGCACGATATCAAAAGTATCCCCTGCAAGCCCTGTATTGAAAGCATTTCCTTGAACAAATGTGATTTGCGGATATGCTCGACAATTTTCTTTCGCTCCGTCTAGCATGGCTAGTGAAAAGTCTACACCTGTTACAGATGCCACCCCCATATCGACAAGTGCCTTGGCATAAATCCCTCCGCCACAGCCGATATCTACTGCCTTTCCCATACTATGAAAAGGAATATGTTTCGCTAACGCTGCCTTCCATGAGCTATCTGCCTGTCTAGTTGTATAAGACGTACGATGTTGCTGATTATGGAAATCAATCCCCATTCTCTTCACCCTCCCCTTTTATTTTAGTGTACAAGTAGATCACCCATAAGAAAAATCTATAATTATTATAAAAATACATAAGCTTACCTTATCAAACGAAAAACCCATGCTGGGATCTGCATGGGTTGAGCTACCATTAACTATTTCTAGTAGGATGGGAGGACTTTAATATGGTCCGTTCAATTATTCTAATTTCGTTATTTAGTTTTGTAATCGCCGCTTCAATTTGTTGATAGCGCTCCATTCGCTTGACCTTCTCTGTTGGAATGGAATCCTTTAAAGCAGCCTGTCCCGCGTATAAGCTAGACAGTAAATCTAGCTTTTGAAAATAAGCTGTGCTATATTGCTCCATAACACCCAGCCCCTCATCTGTTACTTTTTTACACGAACTTATGAATTGTTGTTCATATAAGAACTATAACCGAAAAAAGCAGCCTCAAAACTCCATCTAAATTATTATTTATTATCCATTTCCAAGTAAATGATTATTCTATAAAAGCGCTAAAGCTATGTTATTCATCTTTTTTTAACAAAGAATAGATAAATGTATCATGTGCTTGTCCCTTTTGATACATATAGTCCCTCAATATGCCTTCCTGTTGGAATCCAAGCTGAATTAAAAGCTTGGAAGATGCCTCATTCTCTAAAAAAACAACGGCTCCAATCCGGTTTAAGTTCATATCCCCAAAACCATATGCAATTACTTTCTGCACAGCTTCTTTTGTATAACCCTGCCGCCAGTAATCAGGATGAATTTCATAGCCAATTTCTGCTCGTTGATGTACCGCCGACCATAAATGGAAGCCAACTGTACCAATCACTTCATTCGAATCTTTTCGTTCAATTCCCCAACGAATCCCACGCTTTTCCTCAAAATTTTTAGCAAATTGCTTAATTAACTGCTCAGCCTGCTGTGTGTCAGCAAATGGCTCCTGCCCATAATAGCGTGTTAAAGCCTCATTGGAAAAGCAACGAAAAATCGCAGGAACATCCTCCTCTGTGAGCTCTCTTAACCTAAGTCTTGCTGTTTCTAATTCTGGAAACATGCTGTTCCCCTCCTCTACCATCCATATCATTCTCTACTCTTCCTTCAAAATCCTTTTTTGACAATACAAACGTGCAAACCCCAAAGTAGGCTTGCACGTTTGATTACCCGAAAGCTTGTGCTGCTAGAGCAAATAATGTTTGATTTCTTGTAGGTATTTTTTTGGCATTACGGATCATGACAGGTGGCGTGGCAGCCATCGTAAAACCACTTTGTTGTAAAATTGGAGCAAGCTCCTTTTGAACAGATGGGCAGTCGATACGTAATTTTCCCTGATAACCCTTAGCCAATTCATTGATAATATGATGCGCTATTTCTTTACTTGGCGCGACGATTGGTCCTAAAAGTAGATAAATTGGCCCCGCGATCGTTAAGCCATAGCCAATCATTTGGTTGTCTTGATTTTTGATAACAACACAGCGCTGTGACTGCTGTATTCTTTTACGCAAAAAGATTCTTCTACTATCCCCAAAGGCTGCTGCGTCAAGTTTGGCCAGCTGTTCAAAATCCTGTTCTTGAAATTCTTTGATGGTGCCTAAAAAATCGGCTTTGCTGGTCGTCTCAACATATTTGTCTGATAAATATTTATGTACATGCTCAACAGTCGTGAAGCCCATTTTTTGATATAAAGGTTGTCCTTCTATTGTAGCTACGAGCATAATCGCTGTTTCCGCTGAAACACTATCGATACAGGCTTGTGTAACAATTCTACCTAAGCCAAAACCTCTGCATTGCTCATGCACAATCACCATGCCAATGGAAGCTACATTTGTGTCGTAGGGAATAATAGCTGCACAGGAAACAATTTTTCCTTCCATATTTTTATGTCCAACTATTCTACCTGCTGCCATAATCGTTTCAATTTCGTAGGCATCGTAATCCCATCCAACGGAAGCTGATAGCTCGATTAATCCCTGAATATCACTAGAAGTAAATAAAGTTAGCTCAAAATTCAATTAGATACACCCTCTCAAAAGAACATATGTTCCATTTTACAAAATCCCCCTTCCATATACAAGCAATATCTCTTAGCTTTAGCAATTATTACTATATAATTATTGTAAAATAGCCTATAATAGTTGCTAGACTATGCACTCCTACTTCAAGCATATAAAGGTGATTTCAACATGACATCCTATGAACGTATTCTTATAATGGTCCCGCCGTTTCCCTAGCTACGCAATCTACTTGTAACTAACAAAGTAGAATTTTGCTTGTAGGAGGGCAATATGTTGAAAAAACAGGCAGTACCATCTTTATTATTAATGATTGTTCTTGTGGCTTTTCCACAAATTAGTGAAACAATATACACACCATCACTTCCGGATATTGCCGCTGCACTTGATGTAGCCAATAGCTCTGTCCAATTAACATTAAGCATCTATTTTATTGGCTTTGCGTTCGGCGTTTTCTGCTGGGGATGGATTTCTGATTTTATTGGCCGTAGACCTGCTATGCTAGGTGGTTTAATTTTTTATGGAATAGGTAGCCTACTCTGCTTTTACGCAGAGACAATCCCTTTTCTATTAGCAAGTCGATTGCTACAAGCATTCGGCGCTGCAACTGGCTCCATTATTACGCAAACCATTTTGCGTGAAAGTGTGACGGGAAGCCAACGCCATGCTATGTTTGCTCAAATTTCAGCCGTCATTGCCTTTACCCCAGCTATAGGGCCGTTAATTGGTGGTTGGGTGGATCAAGCACTAGGCTTTCGAGCCGTGTTTTTTGTCCTTGTCATCATGAGTATCCTGTTGTTTATCTATGCTTATTGCAGACTTCCAGAAACAACCAATCCTGCAACAAGACAAAGAACAGCGATTTGGCCTGTCGTCAAACGCATTTTTGCTTCACCCATCGTGCTTGTCTATGGGCTACTAATAGGAGGCATTAATGGTGTTCTATTTAGCTACTATGCCGAAGCACCCTTTATATTCATCGAGCATTTCCAGCTGTCACCTGGCCTGTACGGATTTTTTGGCATTATCGTTGCCCTTGCTTCCATAATTGGGGCTATGATTTCAAAGCGACTCGTCATCAGCCATTCGCCACAAAAAATCATCCATGTTGGCTGCTTGGTAATGCTTGGTGGCACTTTGCTTTTAACCATCGTTTGTAGCCTGCCATTGCACGCGAGCATGATGGCCATTGGTATGCTGATTACTATTTTTATCACACTGCTAGGCTCGGGCATCGCACTTCCTAATTGCTTAAGTTTAGCGTTAGTAGATTTTCAGGATGTGATTGGCACAGCAGGCGCTATCTTTAGTCTCGGCTATTACTTACTCGTCAGTGCCATCACATCTGGTATGAGCTTACTGCATAACGGTTCTTTACTGACAATGCCACTTTATTTCTTAGGTCTAACCTTGATAATGTGGCTTTGCGGGAGAAAGTTTATTCGATAATGGAAGAAAGCGGGCTTCCAATCGCTATCGCTTTTAGATAGATGAAAGACTAGAACAAAACCTCTCCTCCGAATAGAAAAAGTGGGTGATATTTTACTCTTCGTAAAATTTCACCCACTTTGATTATAGGATAGCCTAGCTCTAAATTTTCCCCACTGGCACCTATTGAATTTTCTCACTCAAAGTGTAAATACTTAATGACAAAGATTGAACTATGTCAGTAGGCATCGTGCAGTGATCTAACTATCTCCTGATGCATAAAACTGATATAATAGATATACCATTAAAGTGAGGGGTGTTATTTATGAAAGAAAATTCATCCTTAGAACGTAAAAAGCAAGTGCAATTCGCAGTTGGTATGGCTGCCATTGACGGTGGAAAACCGAGCGCATTTACACAGAACCTCTTAAACCAATATGAAAATGGTCAAGTATCATCCAGCCAATTGAAACAAGCGATTGTTGAAAAATATACAAGGGCTTCACAGTAGTTTATGGACCCATATATTTATCCTAATACAAATGTCTTAATCAACAAATTAAATATTCGAGATGAACAACAATTGATTGACGTTGAAGCACAACTGTTAATCGCTGGGATTATAGATATTTCTTCTATCACGCATGAGATTGACTTCCAAAAATATAAAAGTCTCCAAAAGATTCATCACTTCCTTTTTCATGAGCTATATTTATGGGCAGGAGAATTCCGCACAGTCAATATTTATAAAAGCGAACATGTTTTAAGTGGATTATCTGTTGCTTATAGTGATAAAGATCACATTGTATCTGATTTAAAAACTATTTTCAGTTGGTCTAAATCTAAGCAATGGAAGTATTCTAATCCTCTCCTTGTTGAGGACTTTTCTTCATTTATGACAAAACTTTGGCGTGTTCATCCTTTCCGAGAAGGAAATACACGAACGGTATCGATTTTCATGAAGCTTTTTGCTGAAGCAAATAGGCTAGACTTCAATGCTCAATTGCTCTCACAGTATGCAGGATATTTACGAAATGCACTAGTTCTTGCAGCAGTAGAAGAAGCTCCGGAACCACAATATTTATTGAAGATGATGACAGATGCTCTGGATGTAGCTGATTTCAATAAATTCAAGGCTGACGATGAAACGTCTAATTATCAAGTAATTGGGCGTTATGATGTTTCCAAGTATAAAGAAAAGCCCTTTGAAACGGATTAAGGAATGATTTATTTACAGATTAAGTATGTTTTACTTATTTAATACGCTAAAAAGGATGGTGATTTGTAATTGAATCATCATCCTTTATATATATATTTCGCAATAGGGATCAATTAATTCATTTAAAACCTTTTACTCTTAGAAAAATCACCTCCTAATTGAAATTTAGTTTTTAACCCCATATTCAATCGAAGGTGTATTTTTTTATTTGTCTATACTGTTGAGGTCAGTCCTCAACATCAATTTTCCACTTTTTATACACCTACTAGTTCTTTCTAGCTGCTTCTCCTATCCTTGAAAATAATAATCCAACACTTCCTGAGGGGTATGAAAAACTTTGTTGCTTTGCGTTTTATAAAGAAATTTGGGATTCGTACAGGCTTTCTCTAGACTTTTTGCTTGCTTTAGCTTATCCGTCATTTGCTCAATAATATCTGTGTAGCCATCGAGCTGGTTTGAAATTTTCGGTAGCATCGTTGGTGAGATATCGAGTACAATAGAGACTTGATCCTCAGCATAACTATTTAAATTGATAAAAAAGCATTCTTCCAAATGCTTTGAATGTTTATCTACATTAATGACAGCCTCTTGATAATTGGCGATTAACCCTGTTGATGTATTCGTAATTGTAAAGCCTTGCTGTGTCAAATGCTGTTCAACCAGCTTTAAAAACTGCTCGACCTCTGCATCTAGCTTTGGTGTAACAGTTGATTGAATTAAATCATTACATTTCTGATAAATGGTATCAATTTCGGTCTGTTTTTCGACAAGTAATTTAAAATTGGACATTGAATACACGCTTCATCTCCCCTTTTTACTAAGGTAGACATTCATGAAGCGTTTTAGTCATGATCACGAAAAATAACAATTAAAAGGAGAAGTCCATGATTAGAAATTCTGTCAAAGCCATCATCATCGTGGATGGGAAACTATTGCTAACAAAAAATCAAGATATAGAGGGCTACTTTTACCTTTGTCCAGGTGGTGGACAGGAGCATGGAGAGACCTTTCACAAGACGTTGCAAAGGGAATGCCTGGAGGAAATTGGCTCCTCCGTTCACATTGGAGAGCTGTTATTTATCCGTGAATACATCGGACAAAATCATGAGCATGCCGCCTTTGACGCAGACGTACATCAGGTAGAATATTATTTCCTCTGTCAGGTAAATAAGCAAGCTTGTCAACCAACAAATCCAGATACTCTTCAAATTGGGACACAATGGATACCAATTGAAAAGCTTCATACTTATCGACTTTACCCAAAAGCGCTTATCCAACCGCTACAGCAGTTTATACGAGGACAACAAACAACAATCTATTTGGGTGATGTCAATTAAAACAGGCTGTCTATAGAATAGACAGCCAATTCTTAAGCAAGCACTTTCACCATCGTATAATAGCTACTGCCTGGTGGATAATCTTTAATTTCGCCCACTACTTGATAGCCATGTGCCTCGTAAAAGGTACGCGCCTGAAACTCGTAGGTTGTTAGCAGGGCCTTTGTTGCCCCCATATCCTTCGCTACCCATTCTGCTTGTGCTAAGAGCTTTTTGCCCATACCCTTTCCACGATATTCTTCACTAAACCAAAATTTATGTATTTCTATCCATCCCCAGTAGACTTCAGCTGTTATACCACCTATCCATTGCTGCTGTTGATCTGTGACGATTAACTGTAAAGGAAGAACCGCACCCTTCTTTCTACTTTCGCGATGATAAGGAGATTGCTCATTATTATAGGCACGAATTTTTTCGCTTAAAAAATTTGTAAAATCCTCATGCTGTCCCCGTAAAACCTCTACTTGATATTCCATCTCGCTCCTCCTATTCCTGGTAACGCTTTATCAGCTTGTCTTGATGAGCTGCAAATATTTCTTCTAATGGAATATCGTACTGATTGGCAATCACTATAAGATTTCCTAAGACATCCCCTAGCTCTTCAATTAGCTCCTGCTTATTTTCTTCAAAGGATTGTGTTTTTTCATCTGGTCGATCTCTACCAATCTCGATTGCTCGAATTGCCCTGGCTACCTCACCTGTTTCTTCTGCCAAGAAGCCAATACGTGTAAAAATATTAAGCTCTGACCAGCCACGTGCTTCATAGTAATCCTTTACCCAGCGTTGAAATTCATTTAGTTCCAATTCAGTTTCCTCCATTTCCTTCCTCTTCAAAATAAATTATACTATAAAAGAATTCGATCAGATATGGAGGAAATCAGCTATGAAAAGTATTGCCGTATTTTGCGGATCCAGTCTAGGCGCTTCCGAAGCTTATCGTCAAGGAGCGATTTTACTAGGAAAAGAATTAGCCAAAAGACAAATAACTCTTATTTATGGTGGTGCTTCTGTAGGCATCATGGCAACAGTAGCGAATACAGTGCTAGAAGAAGGCGGCAAGGTCATTGGGGTGATTCCGACATTATTAGAAGAACGTGAAATTGCGCATCAACAGCTGACAGAGCTGATTGTTGTAAAGACGATGCATGAACGTAAAAGTAAAATGATGGAATTAGCAGATGGCTTTATTGCCCTTCCTGGTGGACCTGGAACATTAGAGGAATTTTTTGAAGTATTTACGTGGAATCAAATCGGGCTGCTTCAAAAACCTTGTGCTATTTTCAATATGGAAAACTATTTTGATTTATTAATATCATTCTTTGACCATATGCAAAATGAACAATTTTTAAAAGCACAATATCGTGAGGCACTTATTGTTGATGAGGACGCAGCAGCACTATTAGATAAATGTGAAAGCTTTGTTCCTCCAGCTGTGAAAACTTATGAATTAAGCAAATAATAAAATGGTGAGGGTGGACCTAATTGGACTAACCTCACCTTTTTCTTGCTCTAATCTCCAATACGATCCTACATGACTATGCGAAACAAAAGAAGGACCTGGTTGTTCTGATTACTAGTAATTTGGCTACTATGATTTCATAATTCTGCTTTCTTTTCCCGCCTTTTCACTGCTACCACAGCAATCAATACCATCCCAAGCTTCACCAGCCCAATAATGGCATAGAGACTAAATGAAAGAATCGCTGGTAATAAGACTAACCACCACGACCATGTAATGACATCTGTTAGCTTTAATACGACAAAGACAATGGTCAGCACTTCTGCAATGCCCATCATTTCACCACCTTACAGTCCATCCTTGACTATATAGTAACTATATATCTTACGATAAGGAACATCACAGGAAAAATTTTCACTACTTTTTCTAAATCATACAACAGGAGGCAGTAAGATGACGAATATTTTTGTAAAAAGTGAGTTTGCTCCTTTAAAACGAGTTGTCATGGCGCAATCGGAATTTGCTTTTCCAGCTAAGGAGGCTCCAACAGATGATGAATTTTTAACAGAAGAAACACTAGCACTTTATGCAAGCGTAGATACACTCGGTAAAAATTTTAAAGATGTCTTTCCAGAAAGACAGCAGCAATGGGAATTGGAACGAGCAAATTTAAAAAAAGTATTAGAAAAATACGGGGTAGAAGTACAAGTACCAAGACGTTTAACAGACTATGAAAAAGAAGTAGGAAAAGAAGATGGCTATAGCAATTTCTTCGTTCGCGATCCCTTTTTCACTATCGGCCATTTTTTAATCGAGGGCTCCCTTCGATTCCCACATAGACGCAACGAAGTTTTGCCCGTACGTAATCTTTTAGCACAGGAAGCAAATGAAAATCAATGTTTCTATGTCTCCATTCCAAAGCCTGATATGGCAGATGGTTTAGATTCTGAAGCTGGCCCGTTCTTAGAGGGCGGCGATGTGTTAGTGTTAGATAAAACAATTTTCGTTGGGAATTCAGGACTAGCCTCCAATAAAAATGGTGTGCAGTGGCTGCGTAATTTAGCAAGTAACTTTGATTATACGGTGGTCGAAGTGCCGCTTCATCCAACCATTCTTCATCTCGACTGTGCGCTTAGCCTCGTTAGAGAGGGTCTAATGATTGTCTGCGAGGAAGCACTCATTGATGGTATTCCCAAACAGCTAAAAGATTGGGATAAAATTCACGTTTCCCTAGAGGATGCCGCAAAACTTGCTACTAACGGCTTACCTATTAATGAAGAAGTCTACATTACAGACAAAGAATTTACATGGATTGGCGAGCAACTAGCGAAGAGAGGTATCACCGTAGAATATGTTGATTTTACGATTTCTCGAAGCTTTGGCGGTTCTTTTAGATGTAGTACACAACCCCTATTACGCACGGATCTCTAGAAATTATCTCTCCCCACTAAAAAAAAGTATGAATAATGAGCAACCTGAAATGGCACATTATTTGTAGGAGGTGGACAAGAAATGTCTAGAATTATTGGTGTGGAACAATCATTAACGAATATCGAAGATGCTTTAAAAGCACAAGGCTTTGAAGTCATCCAGCTTCGCAATGAAGAGGATGCGAAAAAATGTGATGCTTGTATTATTACAGGTCAGGATCGCGATGTCATGGGAATTAGTGATCCAGTCATGGCAGGTCCTGTAATTGATGCGGATGGACTATCGGCAAACGAGGTCGTTGAACGCGTCCAAAAATATTTCCACTAAAATCATTAGTGCTGTCTCTACGTCATTTTGACGAGAGCAGCACTTTCCTACATACAAATGGGCTCTACTTATAATACCTTGCGTTCTTGTACAAACTAATATACACGAACTTCAAAAAGTAGGGAGATATATGAGCCAAAAACAAATTGCGATTGTTATTTTAATGCTGACGACTACACTACTGCTATCAGGCTGTTGGGATGTAACAGAGCCGCAACGCATGTATTACGTACAAGGTGTGGGGGTTGACTACAAGGATAATGAATATACAGCATACTTACAAATTATCAACTTTGCTAACGTAGCGAAAACAGAATCAGCTAACCCTAATGCAGCGCCTACCGAAATTGGTCAAGCGAAGGGTAAGACAATAGAAGAAGCCATTTACAAATTGTATCGTTCAATGGACCAAGAAGTATTTTGGGGACATATGACCTTTCTTCTCTTCTCAGAGAGTGCTATGAAAGATGAACATGCGATTGCTGTTATTGATACTTTTTTACGCTTTCGAGAGACAAGATATCATATTTGGGTTTACTGTACCCAAGATCCTATCGAGGATGTTTTATTAGTTTCTCCATTGTTAGAGAAATCACCAACTGCCGCCAAATTGAGTAATCCTAAAAACACAGCGAAGCAGGAGTCATTTGTAGAGCCTGTTAATTTAAGACAGCTCGTCATTGGCTTAAATGAGCCCAATCACGAAATGAAAATTCCTTACGTAACCGTCAACGAAAACTGGGAAACAATGGATGGCTCCAAAACAGAAACCGTTTTTGCTGGTGTCGGTATTCTTTCAAAAGATAGTTTTAAAGGCTATATTAAAGGCAAATCGGCACGTGGAATCGAGTGGATGAATGATGAAACAAAGCAAGGAGAAATTACCGTCGAATTAGAAAATAATGAAAAAAGTGATTACTTAACCGTCGATATTAAAAAGCTAGATGTCAAAGTCAAGCCAATTGTGAATGGTAATGACGTAAAGTTTGAGGTAAATTTAAAATTCGATACGATTTTAAATGGTTTTAAAGGGAGGCTAACACCCAATCAGGTAAGAAAAAAAGTAGAAAAAGCCGTCAAGGAAGAAATCCTAACTACCTTTGAGGAAGGACTAAAAATGGATGCGGATGTCTTTCGTCTGTCCGAATATCTCTATCGTAGTAATGTAAAGGCTTGGAAGAGATTAGAGAAGGATGGCAAAATTCCTTTAAGCAAAGATTCCATCAGTAAAATCGATATTCATATTAATAAAGTAAGCCCTGGCCGTAAAACATTTGCAGAAACGATTACCGAATAATAGGTAGAGATCATCCAAAATGGCATGGTCTCTTTCTTATGGCCATCTTGTCATGCTATAGTAATGGAAAAGATGAGGAAACGTTAAACAGACAGGAGATCGAGACGATGATAAAAGGCTTTGGAGGTATATTTTGGCGAACAAAGAATCTAGATTCTGTAAAAAAGTGGTATAGCGAAACCTTGATGCTAGAAATAAACGATTGGAATGGGACAATCATTAAACCCCAAGAAGGCAATGAAACGATCTTTTCTTTTTTCACTGAACAGGACAATTATTTTCCAGCAGAACAGCAAGTGATGTTAAATTTCCAAGTTCATGATGTAAACGAGATGATAAAGCATCTTGAACATCTTGATGTCCCACTCGCAAAACCTCTAGAGTGTAACGAATTTGGAAAGTTTATTTGGATTAAAGATCCAGAAGGACGACTGATTGAGCTTTGGGAAAAATAGTTTACCCTTGCGTTATATAAGTCAAAGAAAAAAGGACCAGACACTTGAGACTGGTCCTTCTTCCTATATTAATGGTTTGTTTTCTTATTAAGAATGTAATCCCGATAGACTAACAGAGCGACAAGAAGAAAGCTAAGGCTAACAAGTCGGAAAATCATTTCTATACTTATCCATTCAGCTAAAATTCCTAAGATAAATGCGCTCATACCTACTCCAACATCAAAACTGGAAAGAAAAGTGGCATTGGCTGCACCACTTTTGGCTTCACTTACTTTTTGAACAGCCCAGGTTTGTAGGCACGGCATAACGGTGCCATAGCCTCCACCAAATAAAATCGCGGCGATAATCAATGTGAAATTATTTGTAGTATAGGATAACACGATTAAAGATAGAAAACCGAAAATCGCTGACACAATAATGATCGACCATGGTCCATGCTTATCAAACCATTTCCCTGTAAAAGGACGTATTAAAGTGGAAACAATTGCGTTGATAAGAAAGAATAGAAAAATATGCTTTAATCCCTTTTGTTCACCAAAAAGAACTAAGAATGTAATAATAGCGCCAAAACCAAGCGTCGTCACAACAGTCAATACTGCTTGAAACCTTACTTCTTTTTCAAATATCGCTTCCATAAACCGAAATGGCTGCTTGTCATTTTGAATAGGTGTCGTTGCATGCACAAAGGAAAGCATTATGATCGCAAATAGGCTTAGGAAGGCTGACGACCAAATCAGCGTGTGAAAAGAAAAGGTACTGTAAATAAGGATACCGAGACTTGGGGCAACAATCGCTCCCACGGTTGTGGATACCGAGAAATAGCCCATTCCCTCTCCTAATCGAGCTTTAGGGATACTATCTACAGCCATTGTACTATTGGCTGTCGTGGATACACCCCACGCTGTTCCATGGAAAAGTCGGAGTAATAGGAAAATCCAAATCGTGTTAAGCAATGGATACAGCATTGTAATTATGAGTAAGGCTATACTTGCCACAATCGCTAGTTTTTTCCGCTTATGATCCATTAAATAGTACCCTACAAAAGGTCTTATCGTAATGGCACCTAGTGTAAATACCGTCGTCACCAAGCCTACTTGCATCGGATTGGCGTTTATGCTTAATAAATAGGCTGGTAAAATAGGCAATAACATTTCAAATCCTATAAAAATAAAAAAATTACTTATGAATAGAAAAAGAAATGATGAAGTAAAAATTGGTTGTTTTTTCATAGTAAATTCCTCGCTTCTAATTATTTTTCTAAATTAGAAGCGCTTGGAACACTGCAACATTCCTTAATTGTCTTAGTTTTTTTAGCAATTCACTCACCCTCTCTCCGTTTTATCACAACAAAAAAGACGCCATAAAACCGGCGTCTACCAATTACTTTGTATGGTTAAAAAGTCATTTTTCACACATGACTGACAAAAGCAAAAAGCTTCCGGTTACTACTTTCACTATGCTGTTTTCTTAAAAAACCACAGACTGGTCCCTTTGAGCCTAAATCATCTAATTGTAAAAATGTCTTTACCTCAATCGCCGTTCTTCTGAAAATAGTTTCCATGACTTTTTGCCTCCTCTCTCAAGATCAATTCATAGCTTACTATAATTTAATACAAGTTTACCACAAAAGCAAATACAATGTTGAACTATGTATAAGACGCAAAATATTTTCCACGCATGGACTATTTATAAAGTTCTTTCCTTGTCACCGTCTATTAATTGAACATGCACCTTGGAGGAGCCACCTCCCTCTATATGATTAGGAACATTTGTTAAATGGAGTAATTCCTTTAGATGAATAGCTTTTTCACGATTGGCCTCGATGGTCACATGATATGGCCCTGCTATATTCATAAGTGAATTCATCCGCTTATCGCCTTTAAAAAAATTCGTATCGATAAATTGTAAATCAAAGGACACAGCTTCATTGCTTCGATTATGTAAGACAATGGTACATTCCCCATTCATTAAGTCTTTTTCCACCATATCAAAACGACATTCTCCTTCCCCTTTGTATGAAATGGCCATAATGCCACTAGCAAAGGTTTTTTGATACGCCACGATAAGCAAATGAGGTAAAAATGAATAAAGTAATACTACAATAACAAATGTTCGAAAATGATATTTGTTGATACTCCTAAGTAGTAAAATCATAGCAATTATAAATAAAATCGAGCAAAAAATGCCGAGTAACACGTATCCATCCTGTGTTTCGACGGGAATCGACATGAATGTAGTATGTGCGATCATCGCTTCATTATAGGGATAAGGAAAAAACAGACACATACATATACCCAACATAACGATTGACCCGATAAACGCCTTTTTATTGTTAACCATATGCTGCCTCCTTTCTAAGGTAATACATAATATGCACATACCAAATTTACCATATATCCCCTAAACAAGGAATGAAGCCTATGAAAAACTTCTATTTTTAAAATAGTCAATCCGTCTGTAGGCTGAGATGTAGCACCGTCTATCGGACATTTCCAAATTTAAGGTAAATTGTTATAATTAAGCTCCGAGAGGGAATTACAAGAAGAAAGAGGTGTTCATATTGGGTATGAAAATAATTTGGTGGGCTGTAAATATTGTATGGTTATTGATCTTTTCTGGCATCGCCGTATTTATTGGGGCAAGAAATGTTGATGGTGCAGGGATTGTGCAAACACCTGAAGTGAAAATGGTTTCATTCATTATTTTGGGCATCATGTTTCTAATCGTTTTACTTGTGCAATTAATTTTTCTTTACTTTATTAAAAAAAGCACAAAAGCTCACTTTATGAAAATCACTTAAAAAGAAGCGAGAGGCTATATTAGCACTCGCTTCTTTTTCACCTTGATGCACATAGCTCCCTAAAATTACAGCCACGACAATGCCATTTTTCTTGTGTTTGTTCAAAGTCCTCGATGTCCACGGGCTCGTTGGAAAAAATATCAGCCTGATACTTTTTCATTTCTAAAACACTGCGCTGAAACGTATACAAAATATTCTCCATATCCATGTCTGTAAAACTATATTTCTTGCGCTTGCCTGTTAATAAATATTCATTATAGACCTCAATTTGCGCTAGAGACACACGGTATTTTTGCTGAACATAGTAAGCGTAGAGGGCTAATTGCTGACGGTCATCATCAGATTCTCCACCGGTCTTCCAGTCAACAATAATCCATTTATCCCTCATTTCATCATAATAATGAAAGTCCATAACAACGAATACTTGGACATCTTCTATTTTCATGGAGCGGAATTGCTCTGGTTCTCCGATACGGAGAGAGCCTTTTTGTGAGGTGATTTGCTGGAATGTTTCACTCATTAAAAAATGATGAAAAACAAGTCGTAAACGTTCTTTATAGTCTTGCACAAGCTCAGGAGAAAGGGTGCCATGATAATAGATTTCCTGCATCATATAATACTTATTTGGTTTTTGCCTCCAAAATTCAAGACGACGAGTGGAGTCAATAAAGGCTGCATTCAGCTGCCCGCGCCCCAATTGAATTAGCTCCTCTACTGTTGGAGCTTTTCCTGTTTGTAAATAATCATTAATGGCCTGCTCAATGTATCGATGGACAATTTGCCCAAATAAAATAGGCATCGATTGCAGCTTTTTTAAGCGATACACCTGTTGATGATATGGCTCCACATTGTAACTGAGCCACCCGTTATGTGAAAAGTAATATTCATAGCCGTATTTGCGGGCGCAGCTTGTCAATGTTTTGTGACGCGATAGCGACCACGAAAAGGTTGGATAGGGTGAAATTTCAAACAGGACAATCACCTCCTAAAGCTGATGGATGAAATCATAAACAAGCTGTATAATCAGCACAATCGTTACAATACGCAGTAAAAGCTTTACCTGATGTGCTTTCACTTTTCTGGCTAGCACAAGCCCAATTTGTGCACCAATCGTCGAGCCAATCATTAAAATAAGCGTTAACGGCCATTCGATTTTCCCTGTAGCAATATAGGTAATCGCTGCTCCTGAGCACATGGCAAATACCCCTACCCGTGATAGCCCCACGGCTTTAATATAGGAAATCTTCTCATGTGCATATGTATAAAGCGCCAATGTACTACTGCCCGGACCAAACATACCGTCATAAAAGCCAACTCCAAGAAGGATAGGACCGTTTTTTCGATTCATCGTAAAACGTTCCTTGTCGCCAAAATCAGCTCCACCCATAAAGGACATGACAAGCGCAAAGCCAAGTAAAATAATAGCAATGAACGTTAATGATTGACTACTCATGAATGAAGCGAAAAGTCCCCCCAATGTACCTCCGATTAAAGAGACAAGTAACACCGAACGCATTTCGTTCCATGCTAATTCCTTACGTTGATAAATTGTATAAAAGCTTGAAAAAGCACTCACCATATTGGACACTTTATTTGCGCCAATAGCCGAATGGACGGGTACACCCATTAGCATCATCGTTGGCAAGGTAATTAAGCCACCACCCCCAACTAACGTACCAATGACATTCCCAATGATGCCAATAAGTAAAAACAACAAGTATTCCATAATATCCTTCTTTCCCTAACACAAAAAGCAATCATTCTATGATACAGTATAACAGATTGTTATTATCAATGATGATGGAAATGAGGAGCAAGGATGCATATACAACAAAAAACACCTACACCACGCTTTTGTCACCAGTTAACGGTTATTGTGGTGATTATTTTTCTAGCCGGCATTACAGCGACACTCATTCAATACGGCAAGCTCCCTGCCATGATTCCTGTCTTGCAAAGCTTCACGAGTGACCATGCCCAATTCGGTCCGAAAATTGCTATTTTTTATTTACCCTTTGTCGCTCTTATGCTCTTTCTACTCTTACACTATTTAGAGATAAAGGCAGCTTATCCTGTGATGCGTAAAAATAAAGCACCGCTCTCCCATAAACAGCGACAAAATGGCATCCTTACGTTTTGTCTCATCAAAAATAGTATTCTATTGTATTTTACCTACTCCCTATTCAATGACCTGACGGTAGCTCTAGGACGTGAACGTATTTTACAACAATGGCATGCTTACTTATTTTTACTGCTGTTATTTGGCATCTTCATGATAGGGATTGTGCGAGGCATTTTGTTGGCTAAAAAAAGTTAATGTAAAAAAAGAGAGCATGTTTTAACAATGAACATGCTCTTCTTAGACTAATTATTATTCAATGGATGTCATTAATTCATAAAAATATTTTTTCTCCTGCGTCTCATAAAGCTTATACCAAGCATGTAATGTTTCAGGTGTAAAAACATCGAGCAGCCTCAAAACATGGTAGGCAAAATCCAACGGTGCAATGCCAGATGCCGTTACTAAATTCCCTTCAGTTACGGCTGGCTTCTGTTTAAAATATTCATCCCCAATATAATGTGGACAAAGCATCTTCAAGTATTCGAGATCGTTGCTCGTATGTTGTCTTGTATCAAGCAAACCAACCTTTGCGAGACCAAATGTTGCACCACAAATTGCAGCTACGAAAACATTTTCGTTCAATGCTTTTGAGACTTCATTCAATACAGGCTCATGAATAGATTCTAGCCATGTATTGCCTCCTGGAAGAATCAAGACATCCATGCTATTCAAGTGACATTCAGCAACGGCCATCGTTGGAAGTATGGTGATGCCACCCATCGTCGTAACAGGACTTCTATCAATCCCTACTGTCATCACCTCTAAAGGCTCTAATCCCTTTTTAAAATATCTACCTGTATTTAATTCAGCCATTAAATACCCTATCTCCCAATCTGCCATCGTATCAAATACATAAAGATATACTTTTCTTGTCTGCATAATAAACACTCCTTTTATTGAAACTATGCTTAGTATAAAAAAACTTTACTGACATTCTCCGTCAGTAAAGTTTTCATTTTCATAAAAATGGATGAGCTCATATAGAACGTCAATTATCTTTTGCTTTAAACTTATGGGTTCTACTACTTGGATTGATTTTCCATAGGGAAAAAGTAAATAGGGTACATAGGTATGTAGTGCTTCCTCATCTACTAAAAATATTGCGTTCTTATTGGTGCGTTCTTGGAGGTGATACTTTAAAAACCAATGCTGACTGATTGCATCCACAGCACTTGTCTTTCCACAAATGATGAAGGGCACAGGGTTCTTTTTATGTTGGGCTTGGGGAAAAAGGCTTTTCATAAAAAAATCACTGGCAGAGAAAGATTGTGGTCGTTGGAAGGGAATGCCTGTTTGATGCAGACTACTAATTCGGCCTACTTTAAAAGTACGGATTTCATTTCTTACATGACAAAATGCAACGACATACCAGTTTTGTTTCCAATAAACCAAACCATATGGATTAACCACCCTAGACTTAGATTGCTCTTCATTATTAGTATGGTATTCCATTTCTATAGATGTTCTCTTTACTATACTCTCTTCTAATTTTTTTAACAGTGGCTCCAAGGAGGATTCATCAGGACCGATTATCTCGAAACCTTGTAAATGCTGTTGAATCATTTTTTCTTGCTCTTGATTTGAATACATTGTAAGCTTTGCTGTTGCACTGTTTAATGCCTCATCTAAAAAATAGCCAGCTTCTTTTGCAAAAATAGAAGCATGAAGTAATGCCGCTTTCTCATCGACATCAAAAATAAGAGGACTTTTAATAAAATTATTCAACAGGGTATATCCTCCATGATGACCTGTTTCAGCTATAATCGGCACACCGCTGGCAGAAAGTGAGTTAATATAGCGGTAAACGGATCTGATATTAATCTCTAATTTTTCAGCGATTTCTTTCGCGGTAATTTTCCTACCTGAATTTAACATCCATAAAATCTGCATCATTTGATCCATTTTAGACAAACATTTTCACCTCATTGAATTAATTTATGATTTCTGACACAAAATCAGGCTACCTGATACTGTTATCAAGTAGCCCTTCGATTATGCCTTTACCAATTCATCTTCCATTTGCTTAAAATTATGTATTAAACCGTATTTCTGTATGCCACGTGCTTGTTGAATGCTGGCATCCGCGAATTCGCGGAAATTAGCCTGATCCTTTATTGTACAGGCATAGACCGCTTCAATTGCAGGTTGCATCCACGGCTGTGTTAATTTATCACTTCTCATATCGGCCGCTCGACCTTCCAGCGCAGCAATATAGCATAGTGCATAGCTAGTTAAAGGCTCTTTTTCGATTTGTCTTGCGGCTACTTTAGCAGCACCAAGATTCTCCTCCATAATGGCCTTAATAAAGAGGTAATTGTACTTAATGGCTGGCTGCTTATAATGATGGATGATGACATCGATTGCCTGAATCTGTTCCTCTTTTGTCCCGTAAGCTGATGCATAGAGAGCAGCAAATATAGGCTCTTTTCGGTGATTTTTAACCCATTTATCCACCTGCTCCATATTGTTTGTGCGATATAAAATATGTATATGGCGATAAATCATCCCTACCGCAATTAATGCAAATATCCCAAGAGAGATGGATAGTCGAACACCCGCTAAGGACAGCGTCAATGCCAATAAAATAATAGCTAAATAAAAGAATGTTAATTTAACAATTTTCATATTACCTCCTACTGTAATTTCCTACGCATTTTACGAGAAAAGATATAGCCTGCCCCTATAAAAAAGATAAGAGCCATCACTTTCATAATAGGAATAATAAACAGCTTGCTAATAACGACTACAACGAGGATATAATAGACAACCATCGCCAGTAAAAACAATGTCAGCTTATTCACGAAGTTCCCTACTTTCCTTTAGTGCCGCCTCAATCGCTGCTAAAGCTTTTGGACCCATCCCATGAAGATGAGCTAATGTAGAAAGCTCAACTCTTTCTAGCTGCTTCAATTCTGTATAGCCCGCTGCATGTAATGCGCGAATTGCTGGTTTCGCTACTCCCTTAGGCCACTCTGTCATGCTTGCACGTCCCTTCACGAAAAAATCTTCTCTGCCCTATTATGCAAGTGACTGCAAAGAAATGCAAATAAGTCAAAATTTAAACATATACAAGCACGCTGCTATGAAATTAACGATACTATGGATACTCCAGCTAGTGACAATGGAACCTCCAGCAATTCGTTCGTTCACCCAGCCCATCACATAGCCAGCAAGCGCTGTAGTAAGCACAACTAATAAGATTACATGAAGCGGAAGCACCGACCATAGCATGGCCCCATGAACACAGCCAAAAACAATACTTTGCAAGAGATTTGCTACTTGAAAATCAAAAATCTTCATCAATCTCTTTAATAAAAAGCCGCGAAATAATAGCTCCTCTGATAAACCTGTTTGAATAATAGCGTAGAAAAGTGCTGGAATGACGGCAGCAGCTCCAAGTCCCGCGAATTGATTCGCCGCTAGCAAGGAGCGATCAATATAGAAAAAGACTAGCGCAAAGCTCGGTATTAACATCGTGAAAGTAGAAAGTACAATGTACATAGCATACCTTCCCTTGTGCACAATAATAGGCTTTTGCAATCCTATCCACGTTAAAAAGGGCTGTTTTTTTCTCGCTGTACAAAGCCACCAAATAAACGGAATCACTGAAAATAACATCACTTGCAAAATGGCACTGATTAAACTATTCATCATCTTATTTCCCCTCCTGTTTACTACAAGCATAGAAGAAAGTGCCATTTTTTTCAATAGATATTTAACGATAAACATTAAATTATTTATCTTTATTGTTAATTATTAAATGTTTTACAATAAAAAACGATGTCTAAGGGCTTCTCCTTTGTCTTTTCAGTTACTTTCATTTATACTCAATTACAGATATTAAAGGTCTGTAATAGAGACGATAAAACACTGGAGGCTATCACAATGCGTACATTATCTACACAATTATTAGAAAAGGCACAAACATATGAGCACAGCACAAGAATTTCAGTGCCTGCCTATGACACATTATTTGCCGTGACACAAGCCTATTTCCGCATGCATTTAGGAGAACAAGAAGCATCCCTGCTTGTTGTAGGAGCTGGTGGGGGCAACGAGCTTTCTGCATGGGGACCAACAAACCCTAAATGGATGTTCACTGGGGTTGATCCATCTGAGGAAATGCTCCAAATTGCACAACATAAAGCCGTGCAACTGGATATTGAAAGTCGCGTTCAGCTACTACAAGGAACAATTGAGCGCTTACCCCAATCAACACCGAAATTCGATGCGGCAAGCTGTATCCTAGTTCTTCATTTTATTGAAGATCGACAGGAGAAACTCCATCTACTGCAAAATATTCACAAGCAATTAAAACCTGGAAAGCCCTTTGTCCTCGCTTGTGCCTACGGAGAACGAGAAAGTGACGAGCTACAAGATCGCATCAAAATATGGCAAAGCTACTTTTTAGAGGCCGGCTATACAAAAGAAAAGGTAGATAGCATGGGCAAGGGCATCATGAATATTTCCTTCCTCTCCGATCAAGAAATCCAACAGCTATTAAGTGAAGCGGGCTTTCAAAACATTACCTGCTTTTTCTCCTCAGGTCTCTTCGCAGGATGGATGAGCCACGCATAACCACAAAGCCCCCATCATAGTCACAATCAATGGTGGGGGCTGAAACTTAGATTTATAGTGGTATTGAGCGGGTTCTCCACCAACACCCATCACATCGAAAAAATCACCAATAAATACTGTAATAATAAACAGTTTCATCAATCGTCATGTCCATTTTTTCATAGAGCTTCTGTGCTTGGACATTATCTCTGGCAGTTTCTAGCATCATGTAACGCGCATCTTCCTGCTGACAATAGCTATAGCATTGCTCCATCAACGCCTGTGCTACACCTTGTTTTCTGGCTTGTTTCGCCACAAATAAATCATTTAAGAGAAACGCTCGTTTCATAGCTACGGATGAAAAGACTGGAAACAATTGTGCAAATCCAACTGGCTCCTCCTCCAAATATGCCAGGAAAATAATAGACTCTGCTCCCATTACTCGCTCCTGTATAAACTGCTCAGCTTGCTGTAAATCAGATGATTGTCCATAAAATTCACGATAGGCATTAAATAATGGGACTACGTCTCCCATCGTTTGCTGTGTCACCATACAAATTTTCATATTTTAATCTCCATTTCCTTTTGATTGTCCTTCTAGTATGATGGTAGTAAATAATCTGACATTTCAAAAGAAACAGTTCCAAACATTTTAACATGTCAAGGTGGTGCCTTATGGACGATTTTATCTTTCTATTAACAGAAAAAGAGGCAAAATATAAGCAAGTGTACCAGCAAATTAAAGCACTTATTATGCAAGGTTCACTTCAAACAGATGATTCCCTGCCCTCTATACGAAAACTTGCAGATACTTTACAGGTCAGTCGTAATACTACATTAACCGCTTATGAACAGCTTGTAGCAGAAGGATATATACGTGGGAAGGGACGAAAAGGCTATTTCGTCAATGCACTAGAGCAGGTTTTTCTAAAGGAGCAGGAACAGCCCCCTATGTCACAGCCAAAAAAGAAGGCTGCATCCTATCTTGTAGATTTTCGCGCTGGGGCTGTCGATCAGCAACATTTTCCTATGAAAACATGGCGCCAAATTGCCAATCAAGTATTACAGGAATCAACCTGTTACGAATATGGAGAATTGTTTGGAGAATCAGTGCTAAAGGAGCAGCTTGTGCCGTATTTACTGCAAGCAAGAGGGGTTTATACAACGAGCGACAATATCGTTATTGGTAGTAGCACACAGCAAATGCTCTTGTATCTTGGCTTTTTATTAAAAGATACTTTCCCAAGCATTCTTTTGGAAGACCCTGGCTATGATGGTGCACGTGCAGCCTTCCAGTTAAATCACTTCGAAATAGAGCCACTACCTGTAATGGAAACAGGAGCTCAACTTGACATACTTCAAAACTGTCAATCACGCTTAATGTATGTCACCCCATCACATCATTTCCCATATGGTGTGTCCATGTCTATTCAGCAGCGACAGTTCTTAATACAATGGGCTCAACAAGTCGATGGTTATATTCTAGAGGATGATTATGATGGAGAGTTTCGCTATACGCAACAGCCATTTCCTGCCCTTGCTTCCATCGACTCATCAAGGGTAATCTATCTCGGCACCTTCTCCAAATCGTTTTTACCAGGTGTGCGTTTAAGCTATATGGTGCTACCAAATGCACTTGTTCAGCCCTATAAAGAGCGTTTTGCTCATTTTGAACAAAATGCTTCGTCCCTCCATCAACGCACAATGGCCCAATTTATGGCGCAGGGAGAATGGTCACGCCATATTAAACGAATGCGTTTGACCTATAAACAAAAAATGCAGCACCTTGTACAGGAGCTACAACGACATTTCGGTCAGCAAATATCCGTGTTAGGCGAGCAATCAGGACTATATGTATTAGTGAAGATAAAGTCTCCGCTTTCCGAGCAGCGGCTGATCCAACGAGCGGCGACTTACGGTGTGAAGGTTTATCCGACAAGCCCCTTTTTTATCCATCAAAAAAATGAGGAACCAATGCTGCAATTAGGCTTTAGTAAATTAGCGCTGGAAGAAATCAAGCTGGGCATTGAGCTGTTAAAAGAGGCGTGGCAGCCATAACCGTCAACGTTATGGCTCTTACCATACCACTTAAAAATAATCAATGAATGTTGGGATACCTACTGGTAAAACCGCCTCGAGCAATGCAATTTCCTCTGCACGTCCCTGTAATCGTTCAATTCTTTCTAAATAGGTTGGACGTTTGTAGCCTAACAGCATAGTAGCCAGTGTTTGCACTGTTAAATGCACAGCATTCATGTCCAACGTCTCACTTACCTTCTGAACAGAAAGGTTTCCATCTTTCATTTTGATGATGTAGGTGCCATTATTCCACGCCACAGTGCGATCACTGACAGCTAGCTGAAGCTCGAAATTCTGACCAATAAATGGATAGCGCAGTAAAAATTCTTTGACATCGACGATTCTTGCCATGAAATAAGGCGATACCTTTTGAATGATCTCACTGTCCTCTAATAGAAAGGCTACCGCTTCATTACCGGTTGTTTTCCCGTAGACATTGTAGACCATCGAGCTGTGAGCCGAGACGAAATTCCATAAACCTTTACGAGCCTCTTCCTGCAAATAGACGATTTCATCAATGTAATAATTTTCCTCCATAATACGATAGAACATGTAGCCCTGTGCCACATCTTCTTCATCATAGTAGACCGCTGCCTGAAGGTTCACATCACTATCTATAAATTTCTCCTCCCAGAAATCCTCCTGAAATTTCTCGTTCCAGGCAATACTATTGCGCACCATTACCCCATGCGTTTTCTGCGCATAGCGTGCGTAGATATCCACCACATCCTCATGCTTCGGATCAACACGGCGAATTTTCCCATTAAGCCCAGCATAATGAGGAAGCTGTGTATCCTTCACTTGAAATTCCACAATATCACTCATAATTTCCCATCCCTTTTTGCGGTAATAAGGGATAGAATATGGAAATAAATAGGATATATACTGTCCTTCATTTCGCATACTTTGCAGACTTTCAATTATCAAGCTCTCCATTAAGCCATGTCCTGAATATTCAGGGTATGTCCCAACTGCTGTGATGCCACCCATTTCATAAATCTTCCCATGCACATTTACCTCAAAAGGCAAACTTAAAATTTGCGATACAAGCTGTGAACCATCAAACCACCCGATAGCATGCCCTTCATTAAATTGCCTACTCTTCGCATTCACAAAGCGACGATCCTTGTGAATGGACATTGACATTTGAAAGACATAATTCAGTAAATCAATGGACTGTGCCATTTCATCCAATCGAATTTCTCGCATGATTAAGCCTTTTCGTTGATTCATGATTCCCTCTCCTCATCAAATAACTCTCTTAATATCGACTGTGGTGCATCCAAAAAACGTTTGGTCACGATGTAATGAATGGTATCCTCATAGCGAATAGATTCAATTTCTCCTTGATCAAAACTATAAATCGTTGCATTCGGATAGCCAAGCAAAATGGGTGAGTGTGTAGCAATAATAAATTGTGCCTCATGCTCGAGGTCCTTGATTATTTTCAGCAAGCTCAGCTGCCTCGTTGGAGACAATGCCGCCTCAGGCTCATCCAATAAATAAATGGCTTTACCCTTAAAGCGATTCATAAATAACGCAAGAAAGGATTCACCATGAGATTGATGATGTAGTGATTTCCCACCAAAAGCAGCATATTTGTTTGGATGGCGCTCTAACAAATCAATATGACTGGCAAATTGATAAAATGTTTCTGATCGAAGGAAAAACCCATTCGATATTTTCGGCAGCCACGACAAACGGATATATTCCCCCAATGAAGATTCCGCCTTATGTACTTCATATAAATTTTGACGACCGCCACCAGCCGTATTGAAATCGCAACGATCAGCAATCGCCTCAAGTAATGTTGATTTCCCCGAACCATTTTCCCCAACAAAGAACGTCACATTCGTTGGGAACTCCAGCTCATGCAAATCCTGCAAGCTTGGAATATTAAAAGGATACTCCTGTTTATTGGGAATCGTATCCTGTAACACCTTACATGACTTTAAATACATTTCATTTCCTCCTTACTCTTATTATAGCGAACATCCCTCAAGCTGAAACGTAATCCACCCACCTGTTTAATTGAAATGTCACCTTTTTATGTATCCACCCGAGCCAGCCCAACATAAATAGCCTAAAACAGCTGACGAAGTCCCTACCATTTTCACAACTCGCTATGAGATATTTCCCGAGAAATAAATAAAAAACATGTCGAAAGTTGCAATTCCTACATGTAGTATCATGTCATATTTTTGATTTTTTTATAAAAAAAGTGGACATTGACCTCCTCTCTAACTGATTAAGTGAATGATTTCCCTGCAACATGCAGTAGTGTTTTCCATTGCAATTTTATTTCGCAGTGGCTTGCTGAATAAGCGGGGTGCCTCTCTTTTCGATCACCTTGGTTTCCTTTCTGAGCGATTCCATCCACTTTTGGATTACTTTCATTACCCAAATTGATCCGATTCAAAAAAAGGCTCAATACCTATTTCTTTTAATAAGAATTTCCGATGACTTCTTTTATCTACCAAATGTTGTTTAGGTATTAAAATTTCTTCTCTTAATCGCTGAAACAAATTCGGGTTATGCTCTGGAAACCATTCCTCATATCTGATCCCTTGATTTATTTCTATTTTTATTAAAAATAAAACAATATCTTTATACATATAGGGGAATTCTTTCTCTATCTGCTCATGATGTGCTAACAATGCATAAAGATAATCTTTTAAACGATAAAATCGCTTCTGGTCTAATGGATTTGAGCTCCATTTTTTATTTTCCTCCCACTCTTGTATGGGCTGAAATATCTGAAGAGAACCCGTTTCCCAAGTACCCAGCATACAAGTAAATGCAGCTATAGCGTATTTTCTTGTTTCATCATCTGGATCTCCAAAATATTTATAGTAATCCTCCCGATACTTACTAAAATTTCCGCTAGTATGATAACCCCCAATAGCAAAACCCTCCAACCCTCGTTTTGCTTGTTCAATGATATTATTTGTCATTCTACTTACTCGCCTCCTTTTCTTTACTATCTAATCATGTTAATATAACGTGATATTAACATAATTAACCAACCCGAAATGTAAAATATATTTATTCCATTCACCCACAATATGACTATTAAGTATTGTATGGGATTCTACGCCTCTTTCCCCTCACTAAGTTATAAACTTCTATAGGAAACTAATTACTAGTTTTCCTCTGTGCTTGGCTCTCTCATTTTATGATTACCTTCAGTAACTCGATGAGCGGGTTTCCTCTCTTTATGATCACCTCTAACAGCTTTTCGAGCGGTTTCATTCATTCTTTGCTCACCATCTCCAAAGTTCTAACTATTATCCCTCGCTCATAAATTGAGTAACAATCAAAAGTCAGAAGGAGAATCGCGATGTTTGTGACGCATTACTACGAAAACAAGACGTCTGTTTTAAGTCAATTGCTCGTCAAGCTACCTACTGTGGAAGAAGATATTCGCATTAAAGGGCGCAAGGCAAAGGTGTTGGAGGTACTTCAAGTTGATGACAACAATTTTCATGTGAAGATATTATTCGAAAAAATCCCTAAAAAGCAGCCTCTTAAAGAGCTTGGAAAGAAAAAGAGATAATCAACTAAAACATGGTTTATTCCCTTAATTTTCGGGAATAAAATAGGTAATGATTGCGAATCATTCACTTTAAATTTCTTCAAGCAAAACCGTTGACTTTTTAATTGATAACAATTATCATTATCAATAGATTATTTCTTTCTCCAAATTGCTTCATTCAGAATCCCCCTCTTTTTTGAATAAGCATGTATCAAACGGATATTCTTACATCAGACTAAGAGTATCCGTTTTTATCTGTACATGAGGAGAACTTTACATACTAAAGGAGCTGTTTTGACATGGATTATCGTATTGAAAAAGACACTATGGGTGAAATTAAAGTACCTGCTAATAAAATTTGGGGCGCGCAAACACAGCGCAGTAAAGAAAATTTCCAAATTGGTACAGAACAAATGCCAATCGAGCTTGTGCAAGCTATGACAATCCTAAAGAAAAGTGCGGCGATTGCGAATAATAAACTAGGCAAACTTTCTGATATTAAAGCAAATGCCATCGTGCAGGCTGCAGATGAAATTTTAAATGGTCAATGGGACGATCAATTTCCTCTTGTGGTTTGGCAAACTGGTAGTGGTACACAATCCAATATGAATGTGAATGAAGTCATTGCTCACCGTGCGAATCAGCTATTAGAGGATGCTGGTGAAGCGGACCGTATTCATCCAAATGATGATGTCAATAAATCACAAAGCTCAAATGATACATTCCCAACAGCATTGCATATTGCGGCTGTTTTAAAAGTGGAAGATTATTTATTACCAAGACTACGTTTACTAAAGGCAACTTTGGAAGATAAAGCAGCTCAATTTAAGGACATTATTAAAATTGGTCGTACGCATTTACAGGACGCGACACCTCTCACATTAGGTCAAGAAATTAGTGGTTGGGCAGCCATGCTCTCAAAATCAGAGCATATGATTATCCAAAATATTGACTATATGAAGGAGCTTGCAATTGGTGGAACAGCGGTCGGTACAGGAATCAATGCTCACCCTGAATTTGGTGATCGTGTGGCTGAGGAAATTAGTGAGCTAACAGGCAAACAATTCACATCAGCTGCAAATAAATTCCATGCCCTAACAAGTCATGATGAAGCAGTTGTAGCACACGGTGCATTAAAGGCTTTAGCGGCTGATTTAATGAAAATTGCCAATGACGTTCGCTGGCTAGCAAGTGGCCCTCGTTCAGGTATTGGGGAAATTACGATCCCAGAAAACGAACCAGGCTCTTCCATTATGCCAGGTAAAGTAAACCCTACCCAAAGTGAAGCAATGACAATGGTTGTCACGCAAGTAGTTGGAAATGACGCAACGATTGCCTTCGCCGCTTCGCAAGGTAACTTTGAATTAAACGTCTTTAAACCAGTCATCATTTACAACTTCTTGCAATCAACTCGCCTATTAGCGGATACAATGAAATCATTTAACGACCATTGTGCAGTAGGCATTGAGCCAAACAAAGAAGTACTCGATCATAATTTACAAAATTCATTAATGCTTGTGACAGCGTTAAACCCATATATTGGCTATGAAAACGCAGCAAAAATCGCAAAACAGGCCCACAAAGAAGGCACGACCTTAAAGGCAGCAGCCATCGCAAGTGGCTTACTTACAGAAGAACAGTTCGATGAATATGTAGACCCAGCAACAATGATTTATCCGAACGTAAAATAAAATTAATGCAAGCTGACATAAGAGTATCAACGTCTCTGATAATATCCCCCATTTTGAGCAACGAATGTTAATGTATTTTACGGCATGTTATTGGGGCAAAGTGGGGCTAGATTGGGGCTAATAAAATACGGCGAGCGTGTGTACAGGAATGTGCGAGTTATAACAGATTGGGGCTAACTGCCCCGATCTGTTTTGTTTTTCAATTATAAACTTACATAAAAAATAGCACTGCTCGGCACAGTGCATTATTTAGTTTATTGATATTTCATTTCATAATATGAGACTTTAATGTTCAACTATGATTAAGAGTTTCATATCGTTTATATTCTTGAGAATTTACATACACTACTAGGAAAATTACAAGAGTCATCAAAAATGTTAAAAAACATAAAAATTGTATTATATCAGTCCAATTCAGTAAAATCCCTATAACCGTTGATACAAGACTTATTCCACTAATGCTGATTGCAATTATTTGTACTATTTTAGTACGTTTTTGATGAGCATATAATATTTTATGAATAATAGCCCCTTTGTCTAATTGAATAATGAAATCCTTATTATACCAATCGTTCATTAAACGCTTTTTATTTCGATTGTTTTCAACAAGAATTGAATTGTCATCAACTCTTCTCATTATTTTAACTTTAATACCTTCTTCTGTTTCAATAATATAGTCTAGTTTGATTATTAATATTTGTAATAGTAGATGAAGAAGAACCGTAAATCCTATTATTACCACGGCTGAAAATATAAAAATTAACCAAAAATACAGATTTTGATTTTTCTCGTCTATGTTCGCATTTTCTTTAACTATAATCTTTAGGATTGGTCCTAAAAATAATAGAAATGGTACATTTACAAAAATCACCTGCGAAGCATTGTACTTAAACTTCTGAAAATCAGTCATTAACTTCTTTTCTAAATCAGTTATATTTTTAGTTGAAATATACTCTCTCGCTATTGCTACAATAACAAAAATAATTACCCATAAGTACTTATTGTCTATAAAATCTTTTATAAAATCCATCATTCTCCCCTTCCATTTACTCATTTCGACAAAAGGCAAGGATTTCCTTCTAAATTGGACAATAAAAAAAGCTTGCTTATGTTGCATTACCTTCACCAAACCACAAAAACATCTGCCATAGTAAGTGCTTTATAAAACATATCAACTGGACACGTCAAATTTAGCAATTCCTCATTTTGAGTAACCCATTACACACTCAAAACTTCTGAATCGCCCTTAACTACTGTGTTGAATAGTTCTTCTGAATGAATGTTAATCGCTTCAACTTCTCTTGCCATTTCTTTAAACAATGGATAAAATCCCATATCAATCAAACGAACAGTATCTCGTATTTCATTGATTGATAGATATGACATGCCAGGATCTTTATCCCAACCTTTATATGTGATTTCATCAATTCTTTCCATTAGCCTTGATACTGCATTCTTCACAACCTCCAACTGAATCATCTGTGCTGATAAGTTATATACATTACCACTGTTTTCTTCTACGACTGATTGTAATAAGTGTTGTTTTTGTTGTTGCATGTTCATCATTCCCCTTCTATAATATGAGTTATTTGTTTGCTACTACTTTTAAAAGTAATTGTTTATTATGGTCAGACATGACACACCATTCCTTGGCTGTAACTTTCATGTGTCCTCACTTCCTTCATATTTTAAAATGCTGTTGGTTTATCTCTTTCTGTTATCCAGTTGTAAAAAGGCATTGGACGCTCTCTATATGCTGTTTCTTCTATAGATGATGATTTAGTAGACTTATCACCTAAACGCTCTACTGCCTTGCTATACGCTCCTACAAATATGGCTCTTAATGTACTTGCAATAGTTAATGTACCATTCTCAATATCACAGATAACGTTAGCTAAAACGTCCTTTGCATTCACAAAATTACGCATATTGTTCATTTTTGTAGCTAATATGCATTTGTGTAATTGGACTTTAAGATTGTCCTGCATAGGCAATGAGTATATAAATTCAAATAGCATCACCTGATAATCATTCATAAACTCTTTACAGGCTTCTTTTTCAGCCCGAGCTTGGTTATACGCTTCATGTAATGGAACAACCTCATATTCCTCGATAGGCCCGTCAGGATCTTCACATGTTTCACATTGGCTAGGCAAAATTATATAGATGTTTGCACCACAACCTCCCTTTACCTTCGTAGTTTTCTGTTTTTTGATAATACCGAGTAATTCTAATTTCTTGATAGCTCGATAAACTGTCTTTGTGCTGATCTCCAATGCTGCAGCAATTGTAGCAGCTTTCAAATGACAAGCCCCTGGATACTCCAAAGAGTGTCCAGCAAGTTTGAAAACGATGGCACGTTCTGATTCAGTTAAATTGTAGTAATGAGCTGCAATGTGTTCTTCAACAGCTGTGTCCATATCTGCTACTGTTTCAAATGTTTTATAAGTTGCTAAGTTTCAAATGCCATCGTTTTCACCTCACTTCCCTTTAATACCTATAACTTTACTTCTCTACAACTGACTATATTTTGTTGTCATAAATATATCACCGACTATATTTTGTTGTCAACTATATTTCATTGTCGCTTTGTTATTATTTTTAGTATAAAATTATAGGAGAGGTGATATTGTGAGTACTCGAGCAAAATCAAGGTTAAAAATAATCTTGGATGAGAGGGGAATTTCCATCCGAAAATGTGCAGAACTTGCTGATTTAAAATTTGAAACAGTTCGTAAAATGTACAACGATGAAGCTAAACAATACCAACGTGATACACTTGGATCATTATGCAAAGCATTGAATTGCGAAATTAGTGATCTTTTAGAACTCATTGAAGAATAGAAACACAAAAGCATTTACTCTATTTGGAGTGGATGCTTTTTTAATAAAAACTATAAAATGCTTCTATTTTTACGGAAGCAATCATATTAAACAACTAATACTTACCAAAGATATTAAATTCCCTTAAGTTGGAGGCAAATTAAATGCAGCAATTAAAAGTAAATTTGACGATTTCTATACCTGAAGAATATGTACTCTTAACAAAAGTTGAATTTCAGCAATTACAACAAGAAAAGTTAAGTGGCCAGTATTGGACTATGAAAGATTTAGAAAAACGTGTAGGCAAAGAATGGCGTTGGATAAAAGACAACATTCTTTACCCAACAAGATTTAAAAAAATCTTAGATGTTAACAATGGTGGTTTTGTATATTATCCCGAAGGTAGAGGGAAAAATTGGTCTTTTCACGCAAGTAAAATGGCACAATTTTTGGATGATAATTTTCATTTAATATTTGGTAGATGAATCAAAATGAACATAAAAACAGCTACTCGCTAAGAGTGCTGTTTTTCTTTTGGCCATAATAAAAAGCAACCATATTTCTGCAGCTGCTTGATTATATATATTAATTATTAAGAGCATGTTTTAAAAGATTAAAAGAATAAATGATTAAGGTTCGAAATTTATTGGTTCATGCTTACTCCCCCAATGAGTTTTAGGATTTCAACGGTGGGACATTTCGGTGGGACATTAAAATTACTAAGATGCTACTTCTTTTTTATAGCCTTTTTACTTTATCTACTGATAATATATTAATAAGGAATATTTACCAATAAATCAGTAAAACCACGGTGATCAAATGAATCTAAACAATGAATCTGTAGAAACATTACAAATTATATACAACAAAATTTATAAGAATGCGAGCGAATTGATAGAAGATGGAATAATATTATTAGAAAAGGATAAGTATTCAAGATCCTACTTATGTTTTCAAATTGCATTAGAGGAACTTGCAAAATTACCTATGATTAATTCAATTGCATTCAAAGTTTTCAATAAAGAAAAGGTCGATTGGAAAACTTTAAATAAGCGACTAAGAGATCATCACAAAAAAATAGGCAATCCATATTGATGGCACATTCTCTATCTCCACTTATTATTTTATACATGGACAAAGACCTACACACATTATCAGTTGAAGATATAAAAAATACATTTAATACGTTTAAAGGTTCCATTACAGAAAAACTGGAAATATTTTTAATACAACAATTTTTAACATTAAAAAAATCTTTTAATAAAAGTGACGAAATTCTTCAATTAGCCGAACAAAGGAATGCAAAAAAAAACCATAGCCTTTATGCTGATTTTTACGAAAATAACTTTCAGACACCTAATGAAATAATTACCGAAGAAGATACTAAAGGGTTAATGATAGAAGTTTTAATTCAACAATTAATTATAGAAATACCAAACATCCATGTAAGTGGTTTTAAATTAAAAAAAGTAGAAGAAATAGAAAGAAATAAAGACTCAATAGGAGAATTAGCTTTAAAAAACATTCGTTTCATGGAAAACTTGGTTCAACATCAAACAAAAAAAGAATAACATCAATATAATATTGCATATCGAAAGACTTACTTAGATTTAAAATTATATTAACTTCACAAAAAACACTTTCGGCTGAGAGTTGCAGCTGAAAGTGTTTTTCTATTGGAAATAATGAAAAGCAACTACAATAGATAGATTAGTTAAATGATATTATCAATTCCATATAATCAGACATCATTTATATAATTTCTATAATCAGAACATGATAATAGTTAAATTACAAGATGATTATTATACGCAATACTATATTCATATATTTCTTTAGATATTTTTTCTAACTCATATCTTTGAAAGTCTAAAAGGTTTTTTTTGAAATCTAAAAAAACACTCAATTCCTCAGAATATTTATTTTTGAGAATTGTATCTTTTGTAGCATTCATATTTTCCATATATTTTTCGATGATATTCTTTAAATCAAATTTTTCTAAAGGATTAGATGAAAGAGGTCTAATTATATATTCTTTGTTTTTTTCTTTCTCTTTTTTTGAAAGTAACTTTTCCTGATCTATTTTTTCGTAAAAATCCTCTAATGTATTTTCAAAAGTACTGAAGCTTTCACCTACAAAACTATTTTCAAATAGATATTTAATTAAATTATCGTAGTATGGATTATAACTATGTAACCCCTCTTTTAAATCTAGGAATTTTAAATAATGTATCAATTCAGGGA
>NZ_LDUJ01000019.1:0-33280 GCF_001043675.1 Lysinibacillus sp. LK3 | reverse complement strand
ACAAACCAAATCCAGATCCAGAGAATCCTGTAGAACCAAACAAACCAAATACAGATTCAAACAATTCGGCCAATCCTGGAAAAACTGAGGGATCTAAACCTTCTGTTCAAGGTGTCATTGATCAAGGGAAAAACTTACCGCCTTATAATCCAACTAAAGCTACAAAAGATACACTAGATGCTTATAAGGATTTCTTGAATAAATATAGTCAATTAACTAAAGAGGAACAGGAAGCTGTTGCAGAATCAATTGATATTAACAAAATTAAATCGGATGCAAAACGATTAGAAGCTCAATTAAAAGCACAAGGTAAATTACCTCAGACAGATGGTGCCGATCAAACAGCACTAATGCTGATTGGAGTAGCACTTATTCTTGGTGCATTATACTTCTTACGTCGCCGCAACGCTGAAGTTAAATAATTACTTAAAAGAAGAAGCCCCTAAGACTCTTAAATCTTAGGGGCTTCACCTATTTCTAAAATGCTTCTGATAGCTTTTCAGGTGCTTTATCAAATGGATATTGTTGAACAAAATCAGCTTGTATGGCAAGACGCTTTGATCCATTATCAGCACATGTAATGAGTGTTAAAACAGTTTTATTTGGAATATCATCGATTACATAAATATCTGTTGCCGCAATGACTTTCTTAGAAGCTAAATGATATTCATAAATATTGGTTAAATCCGTTACATAGACTGTATCTCCTATACTTGCTTTATATAGAGGACTAAATAAGATATCCTTTTCTTCAAAATAATGTCCTGCTAAGGCGTAATTTCCCTGCCCGAGGCTTTGATTTGGCTTCATGGTACCTGCCCCTACGGCAAGTGCAGCATTTCCAACACCTTTGACAATCGGAAGTTGCATGTCAACACTTGGTATGGCGATACTACCAATTATGGGCATTTTATTGGCCTTTGTTTGAGCCTTTAATACCTCCGCTATGGACAGCGATTGTACATCCTCAAATACATAATCTGCATTAACCTGATTATTCTTTTCAATCTCTTCTACACTGATTTCAGTAGTATTTAATTGATGGCTTAAATGGGCAATGATCACATTTTGAATGGGGCTGATAAATACAAGTATTAGGCCAAGGACGAGCATAGTGATGAGCAATATTATCTTCAGTTTATTCATGTCGTAGATCACATCCTTGTTTTTGAAATAGAAGGTTTTATTCCAGCAAAAGATGGTTAACTTATGACCATTTTAAAAAAATGGATAGAGCGTTAAGATGCTTGCTCTATCCAACTTACTATTATTTGTCGCTAAAACGAACGCCTGCAACGCCGTAATGGTTTTTAGACATTTCTTCAATAAAAACTGTTACATTTTCTGCAGGTGCATTAACTGTGCGAGATACTGCTTCTGTTACTTCTTTTACAAGAGCACGTTTTTGTTCCTCTGTACGACCTTCAAGCATTTTCACTGTTACGTATGGCATAATATTGCCTCCTTTATAGAATAATGTTGTATAGTTAGTTTATAAGAAAGTATAAACTTCTTACTTGCGTTGAGGCATATACGCAATGGCGAAAATAGTGATTGTTTCGATAAAATATGCGTTGATATGCTTTCCTTTATAATAGCAGAATGGAGGATATTTAAGTATGACAAATGAAGAAAAACCAAAACAAAAAATGGGTTTTACCATTATAAAAAACGATCCAACAGATGGACATAAAGGGTTTGGTATCGGTTCACTTTCATTAGAGAATGTATCGCCTGTAATAGTGGACGTAGAAGAGGGGACGGCTTCTGTTGAAATTGGTGCCATGCATGCAAGAAGTGACGTAGAGCGTGGTATTAAATTTACAATGGACCGTGCTGATTCAGAGGGCGGGAAACCGTATTGGCTCGTGTGGGTGACGATAGACCATAAAGAAAATGGGCCATATTATGCAGGAGTTACAGCCTGTGAGATGGTTGTAAATCGTGAAAAACGACGTGGCTATAAAATTCTAGCTGATCATGTAAATAAAATGGATAAATCCATGAAACGTCATATTATTGTAGAGCATATGGATGCACCGTCTAAAAAAGTGTTAGCTTCTTTCCTTAAACAACTTAATCCAGAATTGTGGGAACGTAGTGAGGAACAATTGCGTCAAGACTTATTTGTCGAATAGACTCGTAATGATTGAACAATCTGTGACATTTTGCAATCGCTTTCGATATTAGGTTGAAAGTGTGTTTGAAACAAAGTACACTTGATGCAGAGCTTACATTTTAGTAAGCTAGGACACTTGGTATCGCGAATGTGATGAGCGCTATGCGGCATTTGAACAACCCAAACCCAAGCCAAATGCCCCATGATGCTCATACTTCGCGGACCATAAAAAAAGAAAAGCTTTCTGTTCCCACGGACACGTCTCCGGGGAAGAGAAAGCTTTTCTTTTTTTAGTATATCAGTTACTTTGTCGAGAGCCTTCATAGCTAAAAACGTATTAGGATTAAAAAGGTTTCCGAAATTATCTTGTTTTTAGTCCTTAAATATAGAGAATGGTAGCATATTCCAAAATTCTCCCCATGTATTACTGTCGAGAATATCGAAGTTTGTACATTTTTCAGTAGGTACATCCTTCGACTCTACATAGACTAGACGTTGTTTAGGACAAGCGTCAGTCGCTAATTTACCTGTTTCAATATCAATGACAACGCCCTCTACACCTTTAGGTTTTTTGAAATCCTCATTTTTTGTACCTTTGTTGACAGTTTCCATAAAGTCAATCCAGATTTGCTTTGTTGCAGCAGTATCTTCCTTCGTGGTAAGGTTTTTACCCTGATCATAGCCATTCCATACACCAGCAGTTAGTTTTGGAGTAAAACCAATTAACCATTGATCACTATTCGTAGAACCTGATTTAGCAGCATATGTGTGTGTCATACGTGAACGAATACTGATTCCTGTAGCGGGTGAATAGTCACTGAAAACCGGATCAAAAATACCTGTCATCATTTCTGTTAAGATGTATGCATTTTCTTTAGAAATGGCTGTTTCAGCTTTGCTTGCTACATCTTTGTTTTCATAAATAACATCTCCATGTGCATTTTTAATGGATACAATGGTTGTTGGTGTTGTTTGCTGTCCTTGCGACGCCAAAATATTATATGCATTTGTCATTTCGTATAATGTCGTTTCAATCGTTCCTAGTGCAATGGATAAATTATCCTTCGCACCAATTCCTACATTAAAACGGTTTGCCATATCATGAAACTCTTTGAAGCCAATGTCCTCTAAGGTTTTTACTGCGTAAATATTATCTGAGATAGCAATAGCTTGTGCCATCGTCATATCATGATCTGCAAATTGACCGTTGACGTTTTTAGGTGCATAAGTGCCACGCCCATTATCATACGTAAAAGTTGTTTCACCAACATCTAAAAAAGTTAGTGGCGTGTAACCATTTTCTAGCGCCGCTGCATATAAGATCGGCTTAATAGTAGAGCCTGGTTGACGTTTGGCTTGTGTAACTCGGTTAAATGAGCTTACTGAATAATCACGACCACCGACTAGTGCAGTGACAGCTCCTGTTTTAGATTCCATACTTACAAACGCAGATTGCAGATCATTGGCAGGCATATTTTTGGCTACTGCTTCTTCAGCTGCTTTTTGATGCTCCAGATTAAGCGTTGTTTGAATTGTCCAGCCACCTTCACTAATATCAAGGTTTTTTGATTTTAAGATTTCACTGGCTTCTTGCCAAGCCACATCTAGGAAATAAGGGGCAACAGATTTGGTTGCAACCCAGCTATCATTTTTTAAGACGAGCTGTTCATTTTCAGCACGCGTTTTTTCTTCTTGTGTAATGGCACCTTGGTCTGCCATAAGTTTTAAAATAACGTGTTGACGATTGGTAGCCTTATCTAAATTGGCAATTGGTGAGTAAATACTTGGTCCTTTTGGTACGCCTGTTAGCATTGCTGCTTCAGCAAGCGTTAAATCACTGGCAGATTTTCCGAAATAAAAACGACTTGCAGCTTCTACTCCATACATGCCATGACCGTAATATACCGTATTCAAATAGCCCTCTAATATTTCGTCCTTGTCATAAAAAACTTCTAATCTATAAGCATACAGGGCTTCGTTTAATTTACGTGTCCAAGACTTTTCATGGGAAAGATAAAGGTTACGAGCATATTGTTGCGTAATGGTACTAGCTCCTTGAACCTTACCACCAGCCTTAATGTCCACTAAAATGGCACCAGCAATACGTGAATAGTCGAAACCGCCATGTTGATAGAAATCTTTATCTTCAACAGCAACAACTGCTTCCTTTAAATAAGGTGACATCTCATCGAGGCCGACCCAATATCGTCGTTGATTTGTAAAGTGATCCCCAATTTGGTTCTCATTTTCATCTAAGAAAATAGAAGCCTTTGGTACGGTTAAAGGCGGTGCACCAGCCACTTGAACATAGATGCGGAGTGCGACAAACGCTACGACAATTGCAGATGTAAAGGCCACGAATAACGTAAGGCTTTTGCGTGTGCGCTTTACACGTTGTTGCTTTCGATGATAGCTTTTTCGTTTCATCCGACTTCACCTCGTTTTCTCACAACTTCGAACTTAGCTTTAGTATGTGTTCGAACATTCATCTTTAATCGAAATTCTAACTAAAAACTATTGCACTTTATTCAAAAACATCTATACTTTTTTTGTACTACTTGAAATGCTGGCATTCGACAAAAAAATCGCACCTTGTAGATTTTAATCGAAATTTGCTAGACGTTCCAATAATGTATACGAGGATAAAAGGATACAGGTTTCATTACAATCCTGTAAGCCATAATAGAAGAAGACAAAAAATGATGATTAATTATATGGAGGGCTAGCAATGAGATTTGATGAAGCTTATTCAGGAAATGTTTTTATAAAAAGTCATCCTACATATGACGACGCACAGGCAGTAATTTATGGTATGCCAATGGATTGGACAGTAAGTTACCGTCCAGGATCACGTTTCGGTCCACAGCGTATCCGTGAGGTATCCATTGGTCTTGAAGAGTACAGTCCATATCTAGATCGTGAGCTTGAGGAAGTAAAGTACTTTGATGCAGGGGATATTCCACTACCATTCGGTAATGCACAGCGTTCTTTAGATGAAATTGAGAAATTTATAGAGAAATTATTAGCGGATGGCAAGATTCCTGTCGGCATGGGTGGCGAGCATCTAGTGTCTTGGCCAGTAATGAAGGCTGTATCAGCTAAATATGATGATCTTGCTATTATTCACTTTGATGCACATACAGATTTACGTGTGGAATATGAGGGAGAGCCACTTTCGCACTCTACACCAATCCGTAAAATTGCGGAACATATAGGACCTAAAAATGTCTATTCATTTGGAATTCGTTCAGGTATGAAAGAGGAATTTGAATGGGCAAAGGAAAACGGCATGCACATTTCAAAATTTGAAGTGCTTGAACCGTTAAAAGAGGTCCTACCAACACTAGCTGGACGCAATGTGTATGTAACAATTGATATTGATGTTTTAGATCCAGCACACGCACCAGGCACTGGTACAGTAGACTGTGGTGGTATTACTTCGAAAGAATTACTCGCTTCCATCCATGCTATTGCAGCAAGTGGTGTAAATGTAGTAGGTTTCGACCTAGTTGAAGTAGCACCGATCTACGATTCTTCAGAAATGACAGCAAACACAGCTTCAAAATTATTACGGGAAATGATTTTAGGCTGGGTAAAATAAATAAGATTGGTTGAATGGGGGTTAGCTATGAGCTAGCCCCATTTTATATTTTTGAAATGAAGAATGAGCCTTAGCATAAAATTGAAACTTATTTTACTTTGTAGCGTAGATAAGTTAGGTAAAATGTATGTTTCTTCAATTTTAATAAAGGGAGGAGGAGTATTATGATTTGGTCACTTCTCATGAATGATTTATTCATTTTTGTCAGTACAATGGAATACTTTTGGCTATTAGCATCTTTGGTTTTAACTGTATTAAGTGTTCATTTGCATCTGTATCTCGTCAATAAAATAACCGTTCAAGATGTGAAGGACGAGGAGTTTGAAGTTGACTATACTATCACGAATACTTGGACTCCACCTATGCTAACGTGGTTTGTTCTGTGTATTAGAATGTCCGAAGACAATGAGGAAGAAAGTGTATCTCCTAGTTTGATTTAAACTTTAAAACTAGGAGGACAACCATTGTTAACATTTTTAGCACAACCTATTATTAACCTCATTCATTTCATCCATTCTTTTACAGGTAGCTACGCACTTAGTGTCATTGGTATTACGATTGCAGTCAGATTAATTCTTATGCCGTTATTTATTCGATCGGCAAAACACCAAAAGCACTCAAAAGAATTAATGACTACCATTAAGCCTGAATTAGATGCGCTTACAGATAAATATAAGAATAGTCAAAGCGAATCTGAAAAAAGAATGGTACAGCAACAAATCCAAGAGCTAACTTCAGATTCATTGAAAAGCTCTTTACTAGGTTGTTTACCAATCATTATTCAATTACCGATATTATTTTCACTGTACTACGCGATTAAGCTAGATTCAGTGATTGCCAGTGAAAATTTCCTTTGGATGAATTTAGGGACGATTGATATTGGGGTTTCGATGATTGCTTGTTTGATTTATTTCATTCAAAGTTGTATAGCCCTAGAGAAAAATCAACCATTAAATATGAAGATAATGGTATTTATTAATCCTCTCATGATCCTCATTTTTAGTCTGTTCAATCCAGCGATTATCCCGATCTATTGGACTGTTAGTGCTTTATTGTTAATAGTTCAACAATTGATTATAAAAAAATGGTATAGATAAAATGAAATCCTCTCTTTCCGTTATTGGAAGGAGAGGGTTTTTATTTTCTCGAATAAACTTGTTGAGGAGCTTTACATCACTTCTATCTTGAAAAACCATAAGTATTCATCCTATAATAAAAAGGTTATAGTAAAAGACTAAAAAGGGGCATCCGTTATGGCGAACGAAGTAAGATCGCATGTGAACATAAAGCTCATTTCTACCATTCGTCCAAGTGATGGGGAGTCCGAAAGTTATGAAATGTGGCTCAAAGGGCAGCTACTTGAAAAGGCAGGAAGCTTGTATTTGAAATATGATGAGGTGCAGGAGGATAAAATCGTCCGCACAACGATGAAGTTAGGTCATGAGAAGGCACTAATTATGCGTGCTGGTGCGGTTAATATGCGATTACCGCTGAACATAATCGAACAACAAAAAGGGCATTATGAAAGTGAGTTCGGTTCTATGCCCCTCGTGATTGATACGAAAAATATGACGTTTACAAAACTGGCAACAAGCGGAGATTTCCATGTACAGTACGATTTACTAATGGGTGGGCAATCCGTTGGCAACTATACATTAGATATTACATTTACGGAGGTACAATGATGAACGCAGTAGAACAAGTACAACAGGCTATTAAAGCAGCGATCGTGCAGGCTGTTGAAAAAGCTGGTCTCGTTGAGGCTGGCACAGAATTATCGATTCACCTAGAAACACCAAAGGATAAAGCAAATGGTGACTATGCAACAAACATTGCGATGCAATTAACGAAGTTAGCTAAAAAGCCACCACGTGCTATCGCCGAAGCTATTTTAGAAAATCTTGATCCATCAGGCACTGATATTGAAAAGATTGATATTGCTGGCCCAGGCTTCATGAATATCACAGTGCGTAAAGATTTCCTAACAGAGGTAGTGACACAGGTGCTTGAGCAAGGTACGGACTATGGCCGCTCAAATGCTGGTGCTGGGGAAAAGATTCAAGTGGAGTTCGTTTCAGCAAATCCTACTGGAGATCTTCACCTAGGACATGCTCGTGGTGCTTCTGTTGGTGATTCCTTATGTAATGTATTGGATATGGCTGGTTACAGTGTCTCTCGTGAATATTATATTAATGATGCAGGTAATCAAATTAATAACTTAGCTTATTCATTAGAAGCTCGTTATAAACAAGCATTAGGAATGGAAGCTGAAATGCCAGAAGACGGCTATCATGGGCAAGATATTATTGATATTGCGGGTAAATTAGCAAAAGAGCATGGTGATGCAATTTTAGCAAAATCAGATGATGAGCGTTTTGCCTTCTTCCGTCAGCACGGTTTAGCTTTAGAATTAGATAAATTAAAAACAGACCTAGCAAACTTCCGTGTAAATTTTGATGTCTGGTATTCTGAAACGTCTCTATATGAAAATGGGAAAATCGAAGTAGCTTTAGATAAATTAAAAGCTAATGGACATGTGTTTGAAGAGGATGGTGCTACTTGGTTCCGCTCTACAACATTTGGTGATGATAAAGATCGTGTGCTAATTAAAAATGATGGGTCATTCACATATTTAACACCAGATATTGCTTATCACGAAGACAAAATTGTCCGTGGCTTCGATAAATTAATCAATATTTGGGGAGCAGATCATCACGGATATATTCCACGTATGAAAGCAGCGATTCAAGCACTTGGTTATGATCGAGATACGTTAGAAGTGGAAGTTATTCAAATGGTTCAGCTTTATAAAAACGGAGAAAAATTCAAAATGTCTAAGCGTACAGGGAATGCAGTAACTATGCGTGAGCTTGTAGAAGAGGTTGGTCTTGACGCAGTTCGTTACTTCTTTGTAAAAACAGCTGGCGATTCTCATATGGACTTTGATCTTGACCTTGCAGTATCACAATCTAATGAAAACCCTGTGTACTATGCACAATATGCGCATGCACGTATTTCATCTATTTTACGTTCAGCAAATGAACAAGGCTTTGCTGCTACAACAGAACATCTCAATTTGTTAACAGCAGAAAAGGAAATTGATTTACTGAAAAAGATTGGTGATTTCCCGAAAGTGGTAGCGGAAGCAGCGAAACACCGCACACCGCACCGTATCGCAAACTATATTCAAGAAACAGCAGCTGCATTCCACAGCTTCTATAATGCAGAAAAAGTATTAGATGCTTCAAATAAAGAGTTAACAGAGGCTCGTTTAGCATTAATTACGGCTGTCCGCACAACAATTGCGAACGCATTACGCTTAATCGGCGTATCTGCACCTGAAAAAATGTAATTAAACTTTAGGCTCCTAACATGAAAAGTGTTAGGGGCTTTTTTTAATGGATAGAAGGCTGAATATGAGAGATAAAGTTCCGAATGTGTTGGATAGAAAGACAAAAGAAACGGATAAACCGTGGGAAATTAGCTGTCCCAAACTTTATTTTTCTGTTAATTCCGAAAATTTTGTTGAAGTTTACGTTAACGTCAATGGTATACTGTTGCCAATTAGGAAAGGGGAGATGGTTTTGAAGACGATTCAGGAGGTAGCAAAGGAGTTTAATGTGTCTACGCGGACAATACGTTATTATGAGGAACTTGGGCTTCTTTGCCCCCATCGTTCATCTACCAACCAACGAACCTTTTCCAAAAAAGAATTGGCGAAACTCAAGCTTATTTTCAGAGGCAAGCGGTACGGATTTTCTTTAGAGGAAATCAAAGAGATGGTTTTACTATTTGATTTTGATCGCTCAGGAATTCAGCAATTAGAGCGAACGGTTGAATACGGGGAACAAAAAATTCAAGAGATTGACAGTAAAATAGCTGAGCTGACGCAGATGAAGCATGAGTTACAACAAATGCATGGCATGTTTAGCGAAAAATTAGCGACTTTAAAGGGAGAGATGCAAGATGAATAGTTCCAATTTATTAGCACGTAATGCCCGTAAGTATCCAAAAAATGAAGCCGTTATTTGTCATGGCAGAAGAGTAACCTACCAAGATTTAGATAAGCAGGTGACATGTTTTAGTCATGCTTTACTAGAGAAGGGAGTAAAGCATGGGGATAAGGTTTTAATTTTTATGCCAAACGTTTTAGAGTTTGTTGTCAGTTACTTTGCTATTCAGCGTATTGGAGCGATCGTTGTGCCAGTCAATGCGAAGTTTACATTGCAAGAAGTAGAGTACGTGGCGCAGCATGCCGAGGCGAAGGCAATTGTCGTACATGAGGCTATTTTTGCAGCAGTTGAACAGCTAGCCGGTATTCCGTTAAAAATTAAAACAGGCCAAGAAAAAGTGGGATGGCATCAGTATGAATCAATGCTTCAAAATGCTAGTACACAAACAATTGATTGTCAGTTACAAGAGGATGACCCTTCCACGATTTTATATACATCTGGCACGACAGGAAAACCAAAGGGTGTGTTATTTAGCTACCGTAATATTTTAACAGTGGCGCAAATGATAGCTGTTGAAATGGAGGTAAAGCCTGAGAGCCGTATTTTGCTTATGATGCCATTAACACACTCTGCACCATTACATTTATTTTTAATGGCGGGTGTATTGGTAGGCTCAACAAATGTATTAACACCAACTTTTACACCCGATTTATTCATTGATTCCATTGAAAAGGAGAAAACAACACATTTCTTTGGTGCACCTGTTGCTTATTTATTAACGGCACAACTGCCAAGGCTACATTCGGCAGATTTGTCTTCTATGAAATGGTGGGTCTATGGTGGGGCACCGTTATCTCAAAGTGAGGTTCGGTTCATTCAGCAGGCATTCCGCACAAATAATTTGACTTGTGTATATGGATTAACAGAGGCAGGTCCAAGTGGTTCATTATTATTTGGCAAGGAGCATGAAGCAAAGGCAGGAAGTATTGGTCAGCGGGCGCCACTTGGTACAGAGTTGCGTATTGTGAATGACAGTGGAGAAGATGTAAATGTAGGCGAAGTAGGGGAAATTGTCTTGTTGGGTGAGGGCAACATGCTTGGCTACTATAAGGATGAAGTAGCTACTAATGAAGCCTTTATTGATGGTTGGTTAAAAACCGGAGATCTAGCTCGCAAGGATGAAGATGGTTTTATTTGGATCGTAGATCGTAAAAAGGATGTCATTATTTCGGGAGGTGTCAACATTTATCCGAAAGAAATTGAAGATTGTTTATTGAGCTTTGAAGGTATATTCGAGGTTGCGGTAATTGGTGTACCACATCCGCAATGGGGGGAAACTGTAAAGGCGGTGTATTCTGCTAAACAAGACATCCATGAGGAAGCTTTGAAAGCTTATTTAGAGGAGCATCTTGCAAAGTTTAAAATACCACGTATTTTTGAAAAAGTAGAAGCGCTACCACGCAATGCATCAGGCAAAATATTAAAACAAAATTTAAAGGGGCAAGAGGTGAGATAGCATGAAAGTATTACAACAAGAAGCAATGCGTACTACGAACTTTTTTACTGAAGATGACACGCTTCAAAAAATAGTAGAAATGATGTTAGATAAAGAGTTTTTATCCTATGCCCAACGAGAGTTAACAGATTTTGGTGAGCTATGTGCAGGTGATATTGATGCGAGGGCAAAACATACAGATCGACAGGGTGAGCCTCGCCTTCAAAAATATGATGCCTATGGTGAAGAGATATCAGAGGTTTGGGTTAATGATGGCTATAAAAAAACGATTGAAGAGACATATAATACTGGGATTGTAGGTTATGTACACAAGCATATTCCGCAGCTAGGCCACAAGGGGAATTATGTTTATAGCTTTGCACAAGGTTATTTGCTATCACATGCAGAACCTGGTTTTTATTGTCCCGTAACATTGACGATGGCTACTGCCTATCTATTAGATCATTATGCAGATGAAGAGGTAAAGCATCGTTTTTTACCACATGTGTGTGCAACAGGTGACACAGATTTATATGAAGGTGCGACCTTTTTAACAGAACGTCAAGGAGGCTCTGACGTAGGTGCAAATGTGGTGGAGGCGAGAAAGGATGGCACTGCGTATCGTCTATATGGTGAAAAATATTTTGCATCCAATGCGGGCATGTGTGGTGTAGCGATGGTATTGGCACGACTAGAAGGTGCGCCAGCAGGTTCCAAAGGCTTAACATTGTTTGCAGTTCCTTGGCGCAAAGAAGATGGAACAACAAATCATCTACGTATTCGCCGACTGAAAGATAAGCTAGGCGTTCGGGCAGTTCCCTCTGGTGAGGTAGAATTTGATGGTGCACTTGCCTATGTTGTAGGGGAGCAAAATAAAGGGATTTATTATATGCTAGAAGCACTAAATCTCTCTAGAATTTGTAATGCAGTCGCTTCAATTGGTATTATGCGTCGCGGCTTCTTAGAGGCAAAACATTATGTAAGCAATCGACATGCATTTGGCAAGCCCTTAACACAGTACCCTATGATTCAGGATACTTTAGGGAAGTTTGCAGCTAAGTTGCACGTGGAAGTAGCGACAGTTTTTGATCTTATCCAATTATACGATAAAGTGACAAGTGGACAGGGAACTCAGCAAGATCTTATTATGAATCGTTTATATATTGCCATTATGAAAAAGGAAACAGCAGAGCAAGCTGTTCATTATGCTAGTGAGGCAATTGAATTACACGGAGGTAATGGCTATATAGAAGACTTTGTAACGCCCCGCTTATTAAGAGACGCCCAAGTGTTAACGGTGTGGGAGGGGACGGCTAATATTTTGGCCTTAGAACTCATTCGTTTAGTAGATAAGTTTCATGCTCATGAACTGTTTGTACATGAGATGGAGGAACGATTAGACAAATTAGCTGACAGCTCACTAGTACAAATCGTTAAAGAACAATTGGCGAATATGTCTGTGAAACTGCGAATTTTTAGCGCTTTAGACGAGGCAACGAAAACTTTTGAAGCTAAAGGTATGGCGGAAAAAATGGCTCACCTTTATGAAAGTGTCATAGCGGTTGAGTGGGCACATAAATTTGGTGGGAAATATGAAAAACTAGCAGACGTTTATTTAGAACAGACATGGTCATTAAGAGAAATGGGTGCTCAAATGAAAACAGTCCAATACTTTTCTGAAATTGTATAATGGCCGGGGAGTCGTCTTGAATGGAGGCGACTTTTTTCATTTTCATGTATAATGAAATCAACTGAATATTATAAAGGTTCTTTACTTAAGTAAAGTGAAAAGGGAAATCGGTGTAATTCCGATGCGGTCCCGCCACTGTAAGTGTGAGTTTTTTCAAATGATGCCACTGAAGATTTCGGGAAGGCTTGAAAAATCGCAAGTAGCACTAGCCAGGAGACCTGCCTTTATAACGACATGACAACCTACGAGGATAGGGTGGTGGATTTTGTATCAGTTTTTTTGGTGCGATTTTGCCCCCTCATCGATCAAAGATGAGGGGTTTTATTTTGATGTAGAATAAAGCGAAATGTCGCACGGATCAACGAAGGAGGATTCACATGAAGAAATTTTGGAAAATAGGATTATCAGCATTTTTAGCAGTAGGCTTGCTAGCTGCTTGTGGGCAGGAAGCAAAAGATAACAAGCCATCTAACGAGCAGCAAACACAGCAAGAAACAGCACAGGTGGATGAAGCAACATTCCCAATGACGATAACAGATGCCCTTGGTAAGGACATTACACTTGAAGCACCTCCTAAGAAAATTGTTTCACTTATACCGAGTAATACCGAAATCCTTTTTGGACTAGGTTTAAATGATGAAATAGTTGGTGTTACGGACAACGACGATTATCCGCCAGAGGCAGCTGAGAAGGATAAGGTTGGCGGTATGGAATACGATATTGAAAAAATTATTGCCTTAAAACCAGATATCGTTTTTTCACACGAATCTAGCATGTCTCTTTCAGAAGAGGCTATTGCACAGCTTGAATCAGCAGGTTTGAAAGTATTTGTTGTAAAAAATGCACAAGACTTTAATGAAACATATACAACAATTGAGCAACTTGGACGTGCTACAGGGAAATTACCAGAGGCAGAAAAAATTGTCGCTAATATGAAGGCAAAAGTAGAAGAAGTTTTGTCTAAAGTCAAGGATGTTGAACCCAAAAAAGTGTTAGTTGAAGCATCAGATGAGCCAGATATTTATACAGCTGGCAATGGTACATTTATGAACGCTATGCTTGAAATGATCAATGCAGAGAATGTAGCTGTAGATGGCGATAATTGGTATAAAATTGATGCAGAACAAATTATCGCAAAAAATCCAGATGTCATCGTGGTGACATATCATTATGTACCAGATATTTTAACGAAAATACCAAAACGTGCGGGCTTTGATACGATTAATGCCATAAAAAATAATGCGATTGTGCAGGTAGATGAAAGTACAACAAGTCGTCAAGGGCCACGTTTAGCAGAAGGTCTAGAAGAATTAGCAAAAGCGATCTATCCTGAGGTATTTAAGTGAAAAAAATAGCACTAGCCTATACACTAACATGTACGCTTCTTCTTATTAGCATCTGGTGTGGCGTAGCGATAGGCTCAGTTCATATTCCACTAGAAGTATTGTGGAATAAGGCGGTTGATGAAACAGCCGCCAATATCTTTTGGAAAATTCGTTTGCCTCGAGTGTTATTAGCGGGACTAGTAGGCGCATCTCTAGCTATTGCTGGAGCAGCTTTCCAAGGTTTATTAAAAAATCCATTAGCAGATCCATATACACTAGGGGTTTCATCAGGGGCTTCTGTTGGTGCTGTTTTAACGATCTTTTTTAGTATTTCTATACCTGTTGTCGGTTTGTATGCGCTGCCAATCTTCAGTATGATTGGTGCTATCATTACGATGGTAGTTGTTATGAGCTTTGCTAGACTCGTAGACCGCTCATTAAAAATGGAAACGTTGATATTAACAGGTGTTATTTTTAGTTCATTTTTAGGTTCCCTCATTTCATTAATGATTGCCTTATCTGGTGAAGAATTACGTCAGGTAATAGGCTGGCTACTTGGTTCTGTTTCGATGCGTGGTTGGCCATATGTCCAAATGATCATTCCATTTGTGATTGTAGGTTCAATAATGCTATGGACACAAAGACGAGAATTAAATGTCTTGTTGTATGGTGAAGAGCGAGCAAAACATTTAGGTGTTAATGTAAAGCGCAGTAAATATTTGATATTAACAGGTGGCTCCATGCTAACTGGAGCAGCTGTAGCAGTTTCTGGCACAATTGGCTTTGTAGGATTAGTGGTGCCGCATATGACAAGGATGATTTGGGGTTCTGATCATCGCCACTTATTACCATTATCTTTTTTCAATGGTGCAACATTACTCATTATTTGCGACTTAGTAGCACGAACAATCATTGTGCCAAGAGAGCTACCAATTGGTGTTATTACGGCATTTATTGGAGCACCTGTTTTCTCCTATATTTTTTATAAGCAGCGAAGAAGCAAGGGGGTACGGGCATGATTGTTGTTGAACATCTATCAGGTGGCTATGAAGATGTACCAATCGTCAAGGACATTAGTTTTACTGTTGAAAAAGGAAAAATTCTTGGCATTCTAGGGCCGAATGGTAGCGGGAAATCCACATTATTAAAAGTAATGAGTGGTATTTTACCAGCTACTGCTGGAACCGTTTCGATTGATGGACAAAATATTCTTTCTTATAATGCTCGTGCTTTGGCTAAAAAAATGGCTGTATTACCACAGCTTCATGCAAATGCTTTCTCGAACAGTGTGAGAGAGGCAGTTTCACTGGGGCGCTACCCGCATCAAACAGGCTTTTTCTCGAGTTGGTCTGCACAAGATGAGAAGGCAGTTCAACATGCAATGCTTCAAACAGGTGTAAAGCGATATGAGCATACACCGATGGAATTTTTATCTGGCGGTGAACAACAAAGAGTTTTTGTTGCACAGGCATTAGCTCAAACAGCTGAAATCTTACTGCTGGATGAACCAACTAATCATCTTGATATTGCACACCAACGTCAAATTTTAGATATGGTTCGGAAGGAAGCCATGGAGTGTGGTTTAACAGTCGTTATGGTACTACACGATATGAATTTAGCCTCTCTTTATTGTGATGAATTATTGCTGATGGAAAGCGGACAAATGAGAGCACTTGGTGCACCACATGAAGTATTAATTGCCTCCCAAATTGAAGAAGTTTATCAAGCACGGGTGACTACATATGCTCACCCTGAAATACCAAAACCTCAAATTACAATGATGCCCGCAGCTACAGACTATCAGCAGCGAGCTGTCATCAAAAAAGAGCACTTTACGATAACTGAACAATATATCCAACTTCAATCAGAGCTTCCTCTGAAGACCGTATCTTCTGCAGTTCATAACCCAGGTATTGGCTGGCATAATTGCTTATTAAATCGCTCAGTTCCTGGTGATTATGTCATTAGTGATGTGAAACGAGAAGTTAAAGAATTTTTGAAAAGGGAAAATTTTTCATCTACAAATACTGTTGTTATGCTAACAGCAGTACCAACAGCTCTAGTGGCCATCAATGAATTTTCAGCACCTTTTGGCAGTATAATCGTAGCTGTAACAGCTGGTGTAGGCAATGCAGTTGATGTATCTCGAGTACATGAAAGACAAGATGATCCATATATTGGTACTATTAATACATGGGTTATCGTTAATGGTTGTTTATCGGAAGAGGCATTTTTTCAGGCATTGATGACAGCAACTGAGGCAAAAACAAAGGCGTTGCAATCAGAAAATATTCGTGATGAGCGGAGTGGAACAATTGCAACAGGTACTGCTACAGATAGTCTGTTAATTGCTGCAACTCAAAAAGGAGAAGAAATGCTGTATGGTGGCCCAATTACGGAAGTTGGTAAAATGATTGCAAAGGGTGTCTATGAAACAACAGTTCATGCGATTAGGAATTATAAAAACCAGTTTTAGGAGATGAGAGAAATGAAGCTTTACACGAAAACAGGCGATACGGGGCAAACAAGTCTTATTGGAGGACGGGTTGATAAAGATAGTTTACGTGTGGAAACATATGGGGCAATTGATGAATTAAATTCCTTTATTGGGAAGGCCGTAAGTGAATTAGATCAAGCGCTTTTCAAGGATATTTTAACAGACCTAGAGACAATTCAGCATGAGTTGTTCGATGCTGGTGGAGACCTTGCTAATGTGATGAAAGAACGTCATTATAAATTAACAGAGCAACCGATTGAAGTACTTGAAGCTCGTATAGATGCTTTATCAGACGAAGCGCCACCTTTACAACGTTTTATTTTACCAGGAGGTGCACCAGCAGCGGCAACTTTACACATTGCACGCACGGTTGCACGCCGAGCAGAGCGTGAAATGGTGACACTTATGAAAGAAGTTGAAGATGTACCAAAGGTTGTACAAAAATATTTAAATCGCTTATCGGATTATTTATTTGCAGCTGCACGTGTTGTAAATGCTCGCTTAAACGTAGCAGATGTTGAATATATTCGCAGTGGAAATGTTTTTAAAAAATAAAGTTTGATTTAAAAAATGTTTTTGTACAAAAAATGAATTTCCAGATGTTAAGCTACGGGGCGGTATAGGTTTGTATGCAATTTAGCAGATGTTCAAAAGTCTACTGAATATGCGACATCCCCCTAAGTATAATAGTTAAGGAAAGTAAAAATTGCTACTTTGAAAAATTCAGGGTGGCTTTTTTTCTTGTAAAATGTAAGAATATAAAATTATCAGAAATATTTCCGTTTTATGTTGACTGAATGCTCACTCATTTATTAGAATAGGAATATAATGATAAAGTTAAGTACATTTCTGTTTGAACTAGCAAATTCGTCACAAAGAGAGAAAATTACGACAAACTAAAGGGGGGACCAACCATGAGTCCATTATTAATTGCTAACATTGTCTTAACAGTCGTGGTTGTGCTTTATGCAGTAGGATTGTTCTTCTACCTGTTGAAAACACGCTATAAGTATGTGCAATTGGGGAAAAAGGTTGAGTTTGATGAAAGTGTTAAAGAACGACTTCGTTATATTATGGTCAATGTATTTGGTCAAAATAAGCTATTAAAGGATCCAAAGAGTGGTTTAATACATGTTATGTTTTTCTATGGATTTTTGATGGTACAGTTAGGGGCCATTGATTTAATTTGGAAAGGACTAGCACCAGAGTCACATCTGCCACTAGGCATTTTCTATGGTGTCTTTACATTCTTCCAAGAACTGGTGGTTTTAATGATTTTAGTCGCGGTAGTGTGGGCATTTTACCGCCGCTATGTTGAAAAGCTAGTGCGTCTAAAACGAGGATGGAAAAATGGCCTTGTATTAATTTTCATTGGTGGGTTAATGGTATCTACATTAATCGCTAACGGTATGGGATTAATTTGGCATGGTGAGGGATTAACTTATACGGAGCCAGTTGCTTCAAGTATTGCTGCTATTTTTGGCTTCCTACCAACATCAGTTGCCGCTGGTGTGTTTTATGTAATGTGGTGGGCACACCTTTTAATTCTATTAACATTCCTTGTATACGTACCGCAGTCTAAACATTTCCACTTAATTGTCAGTCCACTTAATGTTTACATGAATCGTTTAGATCGTACGGGTACATTAACACCAATTGATTTTGAGGCCTTGGAAGAAGCTGGAGAAAATGCTGAAAGCGAAGAGGATATGCCTTCTATTGGGGTAGGACGCATACAGGACTTCACACAAAAGCAAATGCTTGATCTATATTCTTGTGTAGAATGCGGACGTTGTACAAACATGTGTCCAGCAACAGGAACAGGAAAAATGCTGTCTCCTATGGATTTAATCGTAAAATTGCGTGACCATTTAACATTTACGGGCGCAGTCGTAACAAAACAAAAACCATGGGTGCCTTATCAATTCTTTGCCAATACAAAGGGTAACCAGCTTGCAATTGCAGCTGGTGCTGAAGGTGCTGTAATTGAGGATATTTACAGCCCATCTTTAATTGGCGATGTCATTACAGAAGAGGAAATCTGGGCTTGTACGACATGTCGTAACTGTGAGGATCAATGCCCTGTAATGAATGAGCATGTTGATAAAATTATTGATCTACGTCGTTATCTAACAATGACTGAAGGGAAAGTAAATCCTGATGCTCAACGTGCAATGACGAATATCGAACGACAAGGTAATCCTTGGGGCCTAAACCGCAAAGAAAAAGAAAATTGGCGTGATCTAGATCCAACAATCCAAATTCCAACTGTAAAAGAGCTGAAAAAATCTGGCGAGGAAATGGAGTATTTATTCTGGGTTGGTTCGATGGGAGCTTTCGACAACCGCTCTCAAAAAATCGCTTTAGCATTCTGTCGTCTATTAAACGAGGCTGGTGTGAAGTTTGCAATCTTAGGTAATAAAGAGAAAAACTCTGGGGACACACCTCGTCGTTTAGGGAATGAATTCTTATTCCAAGAGCTAGCTACAGCAAATATTGATGAGTTTGAGAAAAATGACGTGAAGAAAATTGTAACAATCGATCCTCATGCCTACAATATCTTTAAAAATGAATATCAAGACTTTGGCTGGAAAGGTGAAGTGTATCATCACACTGAGTTATTAAATCAGTTGATTGAGGACAATCGTCTAGCGCTAAACTATGAGGTTCATGAAACGATTGTTTTCCATGATTCCTGTTATTTAGGCCGCTACAATGATGTGTACGATGCCCCACGTGAGATCCTTCGAGGAATCCCTGGCGTGAAGCTTGTTGAAATGGAACGTAACCGCGAAACAGCGATGTGCTGTGGAGCTGGTGGTGGATTAATGTGGATGGAAGAGCATGTAGGAAATCGCATTAACGTAGCGCGAACAGAACAGGCTCTTGCAACAAATGCATCAGTTATTTCATCAGGCTGTCCTTACTGCCTAACAATGCTAGAGGATGGTACAAAGGCTAAAGAGGTTGAAGACTCTATTGGAACATTTGATGTTGCAGAATTACTAGAACGTTCTGTGTTCGGTGAAAAAGTAAAGGCAGTTAATCCTTCTTCCGAAGAAACAGAAGAAACATACGAAGAAGTGGTAGCGTCTATAGAAAATGTTCAACAAGACGAGAATACGGAAGCGAACGCAGAAAAATGATTGCTATTGCAGAAATATTTTAGTTATCTGAAAAATATAAATTGCACAATAAAAAATTGTTTTGTAGAATAAGATTAAATGGGAATGGGAGTTGAGATAGTAAACTCCCATTTTTCCTCGATAGAAGTCGAGCGAGCGTTCAGTCAATAATGCTTTGCATCTTCATCGAGAATGTAAAACAAAAGGGGTGTTTTACTTGAATAGAGCTGTAATTTTAGCAGGAGCAAGAACTGCGTTTGGTAAATTTGGAGGTTCATTATCAGCATTACATGCAAGTGATTTAGGTGCGATTGCCATTAAAGGGGCATTAGAGAAGGCAAATCTTGCACCTGAGCAAGTGGATGAGGTAATTTTAGGTTCTGTTTTACAAGGGGGACAGGGGCAAATTCCTTCTCGACAGGCTGCGCTGAAGGCCAATTTACCAACAGCAGTAAAAACAGAAACAATCAATAAAGTTTGTGCTTCAGGGATGCGTGCGGTGTCATTAGCAGATCAATTGATTCGTTTAGGGGACGAAGAAGTGATTATTGCAGGTGGCATGGAATCTATGTCCAATGCACCATATTATCTTCTGAATGGTCGAAATGGTTTGCGTATGGGAGATTCTACAATGGTAGATGGCATGCTATATGACGGCTTAACATGTGCTTTCGATAAAGCAAGACCACATATGGGTAGCTATGGTAATGCAACAGCTAAAGAGTTCTCGCTAAGCCGAGAAGAACAGGACACTTGGTCAGTACGCAGTCATGAACGCGCGTTAGCCGCAATTGAAAAAGGTTACTTTGCTGAAGAAATCGTACCAGTGGAGATTCCTCAACGAAAAGGTGCACCACTTATTGTAGATACAGATGAGGCACCAAGAGCAGGGACGTCTTTGGAAGTACTGGCGAAGCTAAAACCAGCCTTTGACAAGGATGGCACGATTACAGCAGGTAATGCACCTGGGGTTAACGACGGTGCATGTGCACTTGTCGTTATGAGTGAAGAACGTGCAAAACGTGAAGGTAGAGAACCATTGGCAATAATCATTGGTCACGAAGAACTTGCGCTTGAGCCAGAAAACTTCCCGCAAACACCAGGTCTTGTTATTAATAAATTACTGAAAAAGACTAACAAATCATTAGCAGATATTGATTTAATTGAAATCAATGAAGCCTTTGCAGCGGTAGCTTTAGTCAGCAAGCAGTTGGCAGATTTAGATGCAGAAAAAGTGAATGTTAATGGCGGTGCAGTTGCTTTAGGTCATCCGATTGGGGCATCTGGTGCACGTATAATATTAACACTTGCACAGGAATTGAAGCGTCGTGGCGGTGGCATTGGCATTGCCGCAATTTGTTCAGGCGGCGGCCAAGGTGATGCAATTATGATTGAAGTACCAAAAACAGGGGGACTGAACTAATGGGAATTCAAAAGGTAATGGTCATTGGTGCAGGGCAAATGGGCTCTGGTATTGCCCAAGTTTGTGCACAAGCAGGCTTTGATGTGAAATTGAACGATATCAAACAAGAATTTTTCGAGCGTGGATTAGGGGTTATTACGAAAAATTTATCACGTGATGTAGAAAAGGGTCGTAAAACAGAAGATGAGAAGGCTGCTGTTCTAAGTCGAATTAGTATGTCGCTAGATTTACAAGATGCTAGTGATGTAGATATTATCATTGAAGCAGCTGTGGAAAATATGGAAATTAAGCAATCCATCTTTAAGCAACTTGATGGCATTGCGCCAGCACATGCTATTTTAGCTACGAATACATCTTCACTGCCTATTACAGAAATTGCAGCAGTAACAAAGCGTCCAGAGCAAGTAATTGGTATGCATTTTATGAATCCTGTACCAGTTATGAAACTTGTCGAAATCATTCGAGGCTTAGCAACAACAGATGAAGTGTACAAAGCTGTTGAAGAGATGACGGTTAAATTATCGAAAACACCTGTAGAAGTGAATGATTTCCCAGGGTTTATTTCAAACCGAATCCTACTACCAATGATTAATGAAGCGATTTACGCACTTTACGAAGGTGTAGCGACAAAAGAAGCAATTGATGATGTGATGAAGCTTGGTATGAACCATCCGATGGGGCCATTAACATTGGCAGACTTTATTGGTTTAGATACTTGTCTTTACATCATGGAAATTTTACATGAGGGTCTTGGAGACAGTAAATATCGCCCTTGTCCACTGCTACGTAAATACGTTGCGGCTGGATGGCTAGGTAAGAAATCAGGAAGAGGCTTTTACGTTTACGAATAATCCTATGGGGATGGGGTTATTTAGATGTTTCGGGACAACTTAGAGGGGTGACATTATAGATGCATTTGCAATTTACAGATGAGCAAATTATGATGCGCGATATGGTTCGTCAATTTGCTCAGGAAAAAATTCAACCATGGGTGGAGCGAATGGAAGCGGGAGAATTTCCACGTGAGCTTCTACAGCAAATGGGTGAACTTGGCTTAATGGGGATTACGACTCCAGAAGACTTAGGTGGCTCTGGTATGGATTTTACATCTTATATTATTGCGATTAATGAACTATCAAAAGTAAGCGCTGTAATGGGTGTTATTTTATCCGTCCATACTTCAGTTGGAACGAATCCAATTATTTACTTTGGGAATGGAGAACAAAAGAAACGGTATGTACCAAAGCTTGCAACAGGCGAATATTTAGGTGCATTTTGTTTAACAGAACCAAGTGCAGGCTCAGACGCTGGCTCTTTACAGTCAAAGGCAGTGCGTGATGGCGATGAATATGTGATTAACGGCTCCAAAGTATTTATTACAAATGGTGGAGAAGCTGATGTCTATATTGTATTCGCATCTACTAACCCAGCTGAAAAAACAAAGGGTATCTCAGCATTTATTGTTGAAAAGGGAACACCTGGTTTAATCATCGGAAAAGATGAGCATAAGATGGGCTTACACGGCTCACGTACAGTTCAGCTGACATTCGATAATTGTCGCATTCCAGCCGACAACCTACTTGGGGAAGAGGGAGAAGGCTTTAAAATTGCGATGGCCAATTTAGATGTTGGACGAATCGGCATTGCGGCACAGGCGTTAGGAATTGCTGAGGCGGCACTAGAGGCGTCTACTGCTTATGCTAAAGAACGCATTCAATTTGGTAAGCCGATTGCCGCACAACAAGGTATTGGCTTTAAGCTTGCGGATATGGCAACGGCTGTTGAATCTGCAAAACTGTTAGTCTATCGTGCAGCCGATTTACGTGCAAAAGGTTTACCATGTGGAGCAGAAGCTTCAATGGCTAAACTTTTCTCATCACGAACAGCGGTACAAACGGCAATAGAGGCTGTTCAAATATTTGGCGGCTACGGCTATACGGAAGATTATCCAGTAGAGCGCTATTTCCGCGATGCAAAGGTGACAGAAATCTATGAAGGTACAAGTGAAATTCAACGACTAGTCATTAGTAAACATTTACTGAAATAAAGCCTGATATTGCGAATGGTACAAAGTGATGGAAACCGTTCAAGAGTGAGGGAAAAACGTTTATAAAGGGTGTAGAACTGCTCTGAAATAAGGCAAACCCGCTCAATCCAACCTAACAATAATCAGGTAACACAAAACAGAGTCTAACTAAAAAGGGGAAATGGACAATGAACTTTCAGTTAACAGAAGAGCATGAACAATTACGTGAAATGATTCGTGATTTTGCTATAAATGAAGTGGCGCCAACAGCTGCTGAACGTGACGAAAATGAAGAATTTGACCGTGCGATTTTCGACAAAATGGCGGAGCTTGGGCTTACTGGTATTCCATGGCCTGAGGAATATGGTGGTGCAGGATTTGATTACCTTGCATATGTCATAGCTGTTGAGGAACTTTCACGTGTTTGTGCTTCGACTGGTGTAACTTTATCTGCACATACTTCACTGGCAGGTTGGCCACTTTACAAGTTCGGTACAGAAGAACAAAAACAAAAATACCTTCGTCCAATGGCTGAAGGCAAACATATTGGTGCATATGGTTTAACAGAACCTGGCTCTGGCTCTGATGCGGGTGGCATGAAAACTTATGCAAAACGTGATGGCGATGATTATATTTTAAATGGCTCAAAAATCTTTATTACGAACGGTGGAGTAGCAGATACATATATTGTATTTGCAGTAACAGATCCTGAAGCAAAACATGGCACATCCGCATTTATCGTGGAAGCTGGATTTGAAGGTTTCTCTGTAGGGAAGAAAGAAAAGAAATTAGGAATTCGTTCATCTCCAACAACAGAGATTATTTTTGATAACTGTCGTGTTCCAAAGGAAAATCTATTAGGGGCTGAAGGGGAAGGCTTTAAGATTGCCATGACGACACTAGATGGTGGACGTAATGGTATTGCGGCTCAAGCAGTAGGAATTGCACAAGGAGCACTCGATGCAGCAGTTGACTATGCCAAAGAACGTGTGCAATTTGGTAAACCGATCACTGCAAATCAAGGCATTTCCTTTAAATTAGCCGATATGGCAACTCAAATTGAGGCTTCTCGACTTCTTACATACCAAGCGGCATGGTTAGAATCTAATAACCTACCATATGGTAAGGCATCTGCAATGGCGAAATTAATGGCTGGCGATACAGCAATGAGTGTAACGACAGAGGCGGTTCAAGTTTTTGGTGGCTATGGTTATACAAAAGATTACCCTGTAGAGCGCTTTATGCGTGATGCTAAAATTACACAAATTTACGAAGGTACGCAGGAGATTCAACGTCTTGTTATCTCGCGTATGCTAACGAAATAATTGATGACTGATAAAGATAAAAGGCCCCAAGTACAGTCAACCGTAAAAGATGAAAATCTAATCGCCATTCGTCGTGAACAAATGATTCAAGGAGCTATTAAGCTATTTAAAGAAAAAGGCTTTCACCGTGCCACGACGAGAGAAATTGCAAAAGCTGCTGGCTTTAGTATCGGTACTTTGTATGAATACATCCGAACGAAGGAAGATGTTCTATACCTTGTTTGTGACAGTATCTATCACCATGCAATGGAGCGTCTTTCAAGTTATGAGATTAAAGCAGGAACTATTGATGAGTTAAAAGAAATGATTCGGGAATACTTCCTGCAAATCGATAGTATGGTTGATGAGCTAACAATCATGTATCAAGAAACAAAATCATTGTCAAAAGAAGCACAACGCTATGTTTTTAGTAAAGAGTTTGAAATGGTTGCCACATTTGAACGCTTGTTACAGCGATGTGTCCAGTCTGGCGAACTAACTATGACAGAGAAGCAAATCCATTTAGCAGCCAATAACTTAGTTGTTTCAGGACAAAGCTGGGCGTTTCGCAAATGGGCTTTACATCGTCAGCATTCAATAGACGAATTCATTGACATGCAAATCACCTTGTTCATTTCAGGCATAAAGGGGTTTTAATATTTGTAAGGGGTTTGTCGGCAATTGCATATAGCGATATTGCAATGCCGGCTTTTTTTATTCAATAAGGGGAGAAAGTGGGGATTTCATATGACAAAGGTAGAAGTATATCGTCCAAAAAATCACGTACGTTTTGTGACAGCATCGAGTCTTTTTGATGGACATGATGCTTCAGTCAATATTATGCGACGCATTTTACAATCGAGCGGTGTAGAAGTAATCCATTTAGGTCATAATCGTTCTGTTGAAGAAGTCGTGAATGCTGCGATACAAGAAGATGCACAAGGGATTGCGGTTTCTTCTTATCAAGGCGGACATATGGAATACTTTAAATATATGTATGATTTACTGCGTGAAAAAGGAGCACCACATATTAAAATTTATGGCGGTGGTGGAGGAGTTATTTTACCTCGTGAAATTAAAGAGCTTCATACGTATGGCATTGCAGGGATATTCTCACCAGAGGATGGCCGTGTTTTAGGGCTACAGGGAATGATTAATGAACAAATTAAAGGTACAGATTTTCCTACTGCAACAGGTAATTATTTAGAGAAATTAAAGTCTTTAACGACAGAGACGCCTGAAATTTTAGCCAATCTAATAACAGCAGCTGAGTCAAATGACGATGAAGCTACGAAAGAAATGCTAGCAGAGGCAAGAAAGCTTTCAAAAGGTACGCCAGTAATGGGGATTACGGGAACAGGTGGTGCAGGGAAATCATCCTTAACGGATGAACTGATTCGCCGCTTCCTAAAAGAATTCCCAGATAAACGTGTAGCCATTCTATCAGTCGATCCAACAAAGCAAAAAACGGGTGGAGCATTGCTTGGGGATCGTATTCGCATGAACGCTATTTTTAATAACCGTGTTTATATGCGTAGTTTAGCAACACGTGGCTCACGTACAGAATTATCTGCATCAATTGGTGATGTGCTAGATGTAGTACGTGTAGCAGGTTATGACTTAATCATCGTAGAAACAAGTGGAATCGGTCAAGGTGATGCCGAAATTACTAAATACACGGATCTATCTATGTATGTCATGACAAGTGAATTCGGTGCACCTACACAACTTGAGAAAATTGATATGATTGACTTTGCAGATGTTATTGCGATCAATAAATTTGAGCGAAAAGGCTCAGAGGACGCCCTTCGACAAGTACAAAAACAATATCAACGTTCCCGTGAGCTTTGGGATGAATCACTTGATAACATGCCAGTCTACGGTACAATAGCTAGCCAATTTAATGACAAAGGCACAAATGCGTTATTCGCCGCCCTCGTTAAAATAATTAACGAAAAAACAGGTTTTAATTGGGAAACAAGCTATGAGCAATTTGCGAAAACGCAAAAGCAAGATGTTATCATTCCAAACGATCGCCGTTATTATTTACGTGAGATTACGGACACTGTCCGTGGCTATCATAAAAAAACTGAGCAGCAGGTGGCATTTGCTCGTCGACTATTCCAATTAGAAGGTGCAATTGCAGCTGTCCAAGAAAAAGCTCCAGATGATGTACTTGTGGCATCGCTTACTTCTTTAGCAGAAGGTGTTAGAGATGAATTAACAGCAGAATCCAAGCGTATATTGGATAATTGGCAGGCATTAAAAGAAGCGTATGCTGGCGATGAGTTTGTGACTAAAGTTCGCGATAAAGAAATTCGTACCATCTTAAAAACAACTAGTCTTTCTGGCACGAAAATTCCAAAAGTAGCATTACCGAAGTTTGAAGACTATGGGGAAATCTTGCGTTGGGTTTATAAAGAAAATGTTCCTGGCGAATTCCCATATACGGCGGGTGTATTCCAATTCAAACGTGAGGGTGAAGATCCGAAGCGTCAATTTGCTGGCGAGGGAACACCAGAACGTACAAATAAACGATTCCATTATTTATCAAAAGATGATGATGCAAAACGTTTATCTACAGCTTTTGATTCTGTAACCTTGTATGGGGAAGACCCAGATTACCGTCCAGATATTTACGGTAAGGTTGGAGAATCAGGTGTATCGATCTGTACACTAGAAGATATGAAAAAACTTTACGCAGGCTTTGATTTATGTGCACCGTCTACATCTGTATCAATGACTATTAATGGACCAGCACCTATTATTTTAGCAATGTTTATGAATACAGCAATCGATCAACAAGTTCAATTACGTGAGCAAGAGCTAGGACGAACTTTGACAGTTGAAGAGTTTACCGAGACACGTGAAAAAACATTGCAAGTCGTACGTGGAACAGTACAAGCTGATATTTTAAAAGAAGATCAGGGCCAGAATACATGCATTTTCTCAACAGAGTTTGCTTTGCGTATGATGGGCGATATTCAGCAATACTTTATAGACCATAAAGTACGTAACTATTATTCTGTTTCCATTTCTGGTTATCATATTGCGGAAGCTGGAGCAAACCCTATTTCCCAATTAGCCTTCACCTTAGCTAATGGCTTTACGTATGTAGAGTATTATTTAAGTCGTGGCATGAATATCAATGACTTTGCACCAAATTTATCATTCTTCTTCTCAAATGGACTAGATCCAGAGTATACAGTAATCGGCCGTGTGGCACGACGTATTTGGGCTATTGTAATGCGTGATAAATACGGTGCTAATGAGCGCGCTCAAAAGCTAAAGTATCACATTCAAACGTCTGGGCGTAGTTTACACGCACAAGAGATTGATTTTAATGATATTCGTACAACATTACAGGCTTTAATGGCATTACAAGATAACTGTAATTCATTGCATACAAACGCCTACGATGAGGCCATTACTACACCTACGGAGGAATCTGTAAGACGTGCTATGGCAATTCAAATGATTATTACAAAAGAGCATGGTTTAGCAAAAAATGAAAACCCACTACAAGGCGCGTTTATTGTTGAAGAATTAACAGATCTTGTGGAAGAAGCGGTTCTTGAAGAGTTTGATCGTATTAATGATCGTGGCGGTGTGTTAGGTGCTATGGAAACACAATACCAACGTGGTAAAATTCAAGAAGAATCTATGTACTACGAAATGTTAAAACATTCAGGGGAGTTACCAATCATTGGTGTTAATACTTACTTGAACCCAAATCCACCTTCAGATGCTGATATAGATAATATGGAAATCGCACGTGCATCGACAGAAGAAAAAGAGACACAAATTCGTAATTTACAAGCTTTTTGGAAAGCCCATGAAGAGGAAAGTGAAGCTGCGATTGCACGTCTACAAGAAGTGGCTGTCAATAATGGTAATATTTTTGCTGAGCTGATGGAGTCAGTAAAAGTAGCAAGTTTAGGACAAATTACAAAAGCTTTATATGAAGTTGGCGGACAATATCGTCGTAATATGTAAGCAAGGTTGATCAAAACTTCTTGTTTTCTATTCAAGTATCATGCTTCTCTAATTTCTAGTGTCTAGTCTTAAGATTAGGCACTTCTTTTTATTTTCGTTATAATAGAAATGTAAAAAAAGGGGAGGCGCAGTAGAGGATGAAATCAGCTATTCACTACATAATTATATTAGCTTTAGTATTGGGAGCCTTTTTCCTGTATAATAAGCAAATTGGCGCTATTCCTTTACTACTATTATCTGTCTATTTGTTTTATCTTGGAATAAAAAAAATGCGTAATATAAAAAACAGTAATTGAAGCTAGCAAAGGGGCTAAAACTTTGTATATAATGGGTATTATGCTTATTGTATGGAAAGAACCTTTTGCGTGGCCTTTTTTGCTGCGCTTGGAGAATAAAGCACCATGTAATTTTAAAACGTCCATTGTGATGAGGGAAAGGAAGTGCACGAATTGAATTTTCGTGAAATGACAAAGGAACAATTAACAGAAGAATCGTTAATTAACTTAGCTTATGCAATTTTAAATGAAAAACGTGCCTCAGTGTCTTTTAATGATTTATTAAAATTAATTCAAGAGCTTGTGGGCTATAGTGATGCAGAAATGAAATCCCGTCTGTTACAATTTTATACAGATATCAATATTGATGGTCGCTTCTTATATAATCAAGAAGCAGGCTGGGGCTTACGTGAATGGTTTAAAGTTGAGCAAATCGAAGAAGAAACAGCTCCTTCTGTTAAGACTCAAAAGAAAAAATCTAAAGCTGCCTTTGATGATGAAGATCTTGATGAAGATGTAGACTTAGATGAAGAAGATATCGACTTTGATGAAGACTTTGAAGAGTTCATTGATGAAGAAGAACTTGATGAAGAAGATGATGAAAAAGAAGATATCGACTTTGACGATGAAGAACTAGAAGAAATTGATGAAGAAATCGATGAAGAGTTTATTGATGAAGAGGAAGAAGAATTTGAGGAAGAAGAGGAAGAGATCTAATACAGTACACTTAGAATTTTCTTTCTTTTAAGCTAGAAGCAAAAAATCTTGACTTCTATCACGGTTACGTTTAATCTTTTACTTGGGCTCCTTAAAAGAAGGAGAAAGACCGTGTATATAATACGCTCCCCCTGCAAACCTATGCAGGAGGAGCGTTTTTTTGTTTTTAACTTTAATCATTTTAGTTCTCCCATACTTTTAATACCGATATGAATATAAATGTTTTTAATTATTCATGATGTATAGTAAACGGTGACTGAAAAGTTATTAGAGTTTTATGGTTTAAAGGAAAGTGGAAAAGAGATAGAACCGATTACAGCTTCGAATCGACTACATTTTGTAGACATTCTCGGCTTTTCTTTTTTTAGGGTATTAGAATGTAAATGGTTCTGATCCCCCCTAAACGCACTAATATTTTAGAACATCATAAGGAGGAATTTATTCATGACGAAGTATATTTTTGTAACAGGTGGGGTTGTATCATCACTTGGAAAAGGGATTGTTGCAGCATCTTTAGGCCGTTTATTAAAAAATCGTGGGTTAGAAGTGACGATTCAAAAATTTGACCCATATATCAATATTGACCCAGGTACGATGAGTCCTTATCAACATGGTGAGGTTTTTGTAACAGATGATGGTGCTGAGGCTGATTTAGACTTAGGACACTATGAACGTTTTATTGATATTAACCTAGGGAAACATTCTACAGTAACTTCAGGTCGTGTTTACCAATCTGTATTACAGAAAGAACGTCGTGGAGATTATAATGGTGGAACAGTCCAAGTAATTCCTCATATTACAAACGAAATCAAAGATCGTATCCAACGTGCTGGTCGTGAAACAAATGCAGATGTTGTGATCACAGAGGTTGGTGGAACAGTAGGTGATATTGAATCATTGCCATTCCTAGAAGCCATTCGCCAAATGAAAACAAATTTAGGGCATAACAATGTAATGTATATTCACTGTACACTTATTCCTTATATTAAAGCAGCTGGTGAACTTAAAACAAAACCTACACAGCATTCTGTTAAAGAATTACGCTCTTTAGGTATTCAGCCAAATATTATCGTAGTTCGTACTGAACAAGAAGTACCACAAGAGATGAAAGAGAAATTAGCATTATTCTGTGATGTTCAACCACATGAAATTATTGAATCTCGTGATGCTGAGCATTTATATGAAGTACCATTAAACCTACATGCGCAAGATATAGATGATATCGTTTTGGATCATTTTGGTATGGAAGCTCCAGAAGCAGATATGGAAGAATGGCGTGACCTTGTAGAAAAAGTGAAGAACTTACCAAATAAAAGAAAGGTAGCATTAGTAGGGAAATACGTAGAACTACAAGATGCTTACATTTCTGTAGTTGAGGCATTAAAGCATGCTGGATATGCATTTAATTCTGATATTGAAATTGACTGGATTAATGCAGAACACGTTGATGCTAACAATGTGGCCTCGCTATTAAAAGGTGCTGACGCTATTTTAGTACCAGGCGGCTTTGGTGATCGTGGTGTTGAAGGTAAAATCTTAGCAACACAATATGCACGTGAAAATAATGTTCCTTTCCTAGGCATTTGTTTAGGTATGCAATTAGCAACAGTAGAATTTGCACGTAATGTACTTGGCCTAAAAGGTGCTCATTCTACAGAGCTTGATGCAAATACGGAGTATCCAATTATCGACTTCCTACCAGATCAAAATGATACTGTAGATATCGGTGGTACTTTACGTTTAGGTTTATACCCATGTAAATTAAAGGATGGTTCAAAAGCTAGCCAAGCCTATGGTAAAGAGCTTGTTTATGAGCGTCATCGTCACCGCTATGAATTTAACAATGAATATCGTGAGGCAATGGAAGCAGCTGGCCTTGTCTTCTCAGGTACAAGTCCTGATGGCAAATTGGTTGAAATTATTGAGCTACCAGAAAACAACTTCTTTGTAGCATGTCAATTCCACCCAGAGCTAGTGTCACGTCCAAATCGTCCACAACCATTGTTCCGCGATTTTATCGGCTCAACATTTAAATAATCAAAAAGAGTTGTCTCGTGATATACGAGACAACTCTTTTTAATTTGATGACTACAATTCTTCTTCATCCAACCCAAGCATTTCATCATAAGCAATTTTGACAGCTTCATATACAAAGAGTCCTGCAAGTGCATGTGGTGCAACAATACGTTGACCTAGATCATTTGGTATTAAACCGCCTTTAATGCGTGTAGAAACATACGTATAGGCTAAATCAGCAAGAGGGTTATCTACACTAGCTGCTTCACTAGCTATAGCAGCAAAGGGAATAAATTGCGTATTTAATTTTTGTGCTAAGACGAGTGCTTCTTCATCATATGCACTACGAGTAAAAATGCAAACCCGATCAGCTTCTGTTAAGCTTGTGTCTGTAGTCCAAGGTGCTAACTTGCTAAAGGGTTCGACTGCTTGAAGTGCATTTAATGCCACAACCTGCATTTCTCCAAAGCAAGCAAAATAGACATTTCCTTCGCCGATTGCGGCTTGTGCTAATAACCTTGCTGTTTCCTCGATAGCATCTTCTTCATTTTGTATAATTCTTTGTAATAATCCACTTAATTGTGTTGTTAGAATTTTTGACATGTTCCCACCTCTATTCATATTATAGGGGGTAAAAGGTAGAAAGCAAAAGCAGATAATTTATAATACTAGAAGGTATTAAGCTGAAAAAGGAGAATTATACATAATAAAGAAAGTTTTTGTGTAAGAATAAAACTAAAAAGGGCGGAATGCGATGTGAAACGATTACTAATTGTCGATGATCAGCAGGGAATTCGTTTACTTTTAAATGAAGTGCTGAAAAAGGAAGGATATATTACATATTTAGCAGCGAATGGTTCAGAGGCATTAAAGTATGCAGACGAACAAGAGATGGATTGTGTTTTACTGGACATGAAAATTCCAGGAATGGATGGTATTGAAATTTTGAGACGTTTAAAAAAGAAGTTTCCGAAGCTGCCTGTTTTTATGATGACAGCATACGGAGAATTGGATGTTGTGCAAGAAGCGTTAGAATTAGGAGCCATTCGTTACTTTACAAAACCGTTTGATATTTTCGAAGTGCGTGATGAAGTAAATAAAGCTTTACAAGTTTAAAAAGCAGGCAGTGGACACACGGCCTGTTTTTTTATGTTGATTAATAGCTCCTGCTTTTCAGGTGCGAGGACTTCGTTACGTAACACTTCACTTCGTCACCCCTGCCGCTACGTTACACTCCGCTTTCGGGTAGAAAATAATAGCCCCTGCTTTTCAGGTGCGAGGACTTCGTTACGTAACACTTCACTTCGTCACCCCTGCCGCTACGTTACACTTCGCTTTCGGGTAGAAAATAATAGCCCCTGCTTTTCAGGTGCGAGGACTTCGTTACGCTACTCTTCACTTCGTCACCCCTGCCGCTACGTTACACTTCGCTTTCGGGTAGAAAATAATAGCCCCTGCTTTTCAGGGGCTATGACTTCGTTACGTAACACTTCACTTCGTCACCCCTGCCGCTACGTTACACTCCGCTTTCGGGTAGAAAATAATAGCCCCTGCTTTTCAGGTGAGAGGACTTCGTTGCGTTACACTCCACTTCGTCACCCCTGCCGCTACGTTACACTCCGCTTTCGGGTAGAAAATAATAGCCCCTGCTTTTCAGGGGCTATGACTTCGTTACGTAACACTCCACTTCGTCACCCCTGCCGCTACGTTACACTTCG